>JAHELQ010000040.1:0-6919 GCA_024644125.1 Candidatus Aminicenantota bacterium
ATCGCTCCCGGGTACGACCATATTACATCCGCCATTGGTGGAGCTATCGCCGCTACCGCAGGCGCCGACTTTCTCTGCTATGTCACCCCGTCCGAACACCTTGGCTTGCCCAATGACGAAGATGTGAAAGCCGGCATCATCGCATCCAGAATCGCCGCTCATGTGGCGGATATCGGCAAGAAAATCCCCGGTAGTATGGAACCCGACAACCGGATGGCGGAGGCGCGAAAGGATCTCGATTGGGAAGCGCAGGAGCGGATTTGTATTGATCCCCAAAAGTACAGGGAAATTCGCCACGAAAGGCGGAGTAGTACCGATGCTTGTTCGATGTGCGGGGAATTATGTGTGTACAAAATTCTTAAAGATAAATTGTAAGCGACGATGCAGGAGTTACATTACACTTTTTTCGGGTGCCGCGGCAGTCACCCCGTGTCCAGTAAGCGGGTGATGAAATATGGAGGGAATACCTCGTGCTTGCTATGTGAAGCCGGAGATCATCTCGTGCTTCTGGATGCCGGAACAGGCATTGTCGCCGCCGGCGAGTATCTAAAAGAAAAGGCAAATGGTTCCGGGAAAATTTCCATTTTTCTCACCCACCTTCACCTGGATCATATCATGGGGCTCCCATTCTTTCATCCGGTTTTCGACCGGGATTACACCATCGACATTTATTGCCCGAAGGACGAAAAAGTCTCGCTGCAAGAAGCTATTTACAGGTTGTTCCACCATCCCTATTCTCCAATCGGAGACGACGGCATTAAAGCGACGATTCGTCTCGTTGAGTTGCCGGCGGATTGTTTCCGGCAGGAATCATTCAAAATTGGGGGGGATTTGGAGATTCGTTTTATCAAGGAGCATTCTCATCCGAAGCATGGAGTATTTATATATAGGATCAGTACTGGTGGCAATAACCTTGTTTTTGCCACAGATGTCGAATCCCCAGATGGATTTGGGCCGGATGTTCTAGAATTCATCAAGGGTGCGGATGTGTTGATTCATGACTCGCAGTATTTTGACGCCGACTATTTCGGAACCGGTTTCCCAAAAAAGGGTTTTGGTCACAGTACCGCTTCAATGGCGGTGAAAAATGCCATTGAGAGTGAAGCCAGGAAATTATTTCTTTTTCATTACGATCCCGATTATTCCGATTCCGACCTGGAAGAGATGCTAGGGATTGCACGGAAATCGTTTCGCGAAACTTTTCTTTCGGAAGAATTAAAAAAATTCATTTTAAGGAGTTAACGATGTCAGGTCATTCTAAATGGCATTCTATCAAGCATAAAAAGGCTGCAGCCGATGCCAAAAGAGGTAAGATATTTACCAAATATATCAAAGAAATCACCATTGCCGCCAGGTTGGGCGGAAGCGATGTGGAGGCCAATCCTCGCCTCAGGCATGCAATAGACGGGGCCCGCGGCGTCAATATGCCCGCCGACAATATCAAGAAAGCAGTAATGAGAGGCACCGGTGAACTGGAAGGGGTTAATTACGAGGAGATCTCCTACGAGGGGTATGGGCCAGGTGGCGCAGCAATTATCGTGGAAACCCTGACCGATAACAAGAACCGAACTGTGTCAGAAGTGAGGCACACCTTCGACAAATACGGCGGACGTATGGGAGAGCAGGGATGCGTTGGCTGGATGTTTGCCCGCAAAGGCCTGATTCTGGTCAGCAAGGATGCCATCGGTGAGGATGAACTCCTGGAATTGGTTTTGGAAAATGGCGCGGAGGATATGAAGGTGGAAGATGAGGCGTATGAAGTCACCACTGATATCAAGGATTTCCATATTGTATTGACCGCCATCAAAGAGAAAAACATCGAGGTGGTCTCCGGCGAATTGTCCATGATTCCCTCGACATTGGTGAAACTGGAAGGGAAACAAGCCCAGCAGATGCTCAAGTTGTCAGATAAACTCGAAGATCTGGATGACACCCAGAATGTCTGGTCCAATTTCGACATATCCGAAGAAGAAGTAGAAACGTACGAAAATTCTTAATGGTGATTGTCGGCTTCGATCCGGGATCGATCAGCTTTGGTGTCGGTTTGTTGAAGGTGGATAAAGGAAAGATTCATTTTCTCCATTCCGAGGAAATCAAGCTGAATCAGGTGGATTTTTATCTCAAGATGGAATGCCTCTGGAGGCGGTTGGGGGATATTTACAGTGGCTACGCCATTGACCGGGCCGCTATCGAGGAGGGCTTCCTGGGAAAAAATCCAAATTCCATGAATATTGTCGCCCGGGTGCGGGGAGTTGTTTTGGGTTCATTGATTCATCAGCAAATCCCCCTGGGAACCTATTCCCCCCGGGAGGTGAAGTTGGCCATCACCGGAAACGGAAATGCAGCTAAGTCCCAGGTTTTGCGGATGATTCAGATTCTTCTGGATATCAAACAAAAGAACCTGGGCAACGACGAGAGTGATGCGTTGGCAGTGGCCTATTGCCACGCCCTTCACATGAATCACAAACACAAACGAAATGATATCAGCCATTAAAGGAAAATTGTTCGAGGCATTGCCGGGAGAAACCCATGTCGATACCGGTTCCGGTTGGATTGTAAAGGTGCTGACTCCCGTGGCGAGTTATGCCCGCATCAAGCAGCACGAAGAGGTGTTGCTCTTTACTGTGTACCGTCAAAAAGACGACGAGGTCTTCCTCTATGGTTTTTTGTCAAAAAAAGAGCGGAAACTCTTCGAAAAAATGATCGCCATTTCGGGAATCGGCGGTAAAACCGCATTGGCTTTCATTTCCGCTTTCTCGATCGAAGATTTTGCCAGAGCTGTCAATGACGGCGATGTGTCTAGATTGAGCTCTGTGCCTGGGATTGGAAAAAAAACAGCCCAGCGATTGGTGCTCGAGCTCACCGGAAAACTCGAATTCGATGAAGACCATGAACCGGAAGGATTGGTAGTGATGCGAAGCGATCTCGAATCCGGGCTCGAAAACCTTGGATATCCCACGAAAATAGTACGCGATATCGTAACTGGAGTCTTAAAAGAGATGCCGGACGAGACCTCCTTCGAAGCGCTATTCAAGATGGCGATCAAACAAATAAGCAAACGATGACGATACGCCCTGAAGAATACACCGATGTGGAAATCAAGGACCGCGACGAACAGGCCTTCGAGCAAAACCTGAGACCCGGTCTTATCCGAGAATTTATCGGCCAATCGAAAAAAATAGAGAATATAAAGACGTATATTCAGGGCGCCAAACATCGGGGCGAAGCCCTCGATCACGTGTTGTTCTACGGTCCTCCAGGCCTGGGGAAAACCACTCTGGCAAACATTATCGCGGTGGAAATGGGAGTGGCGATCCATCATACCTCGGGCCCGGTTCTCGATAAGAAGGGCGATCTCACAGCAATTTTGACCGATATCGAGCCCTACGATGTATTGTTCATCGATGAAATCCACCGTATGAAAACTGCGATGGAGGAGATTCTCTACAAATCAATGGAGGATTTTCAGATCGATGTCATCATCGGCCAGGGGGTGGGAGCCAGGAGTATTTCCATCGACATCAATCCCTTCACGCTGGTGGGAGCGACCACTCGCGCCGGTTTGTTATCCTCGCCGTTGAGAGACCGTTTTGGTATCATGATTCACATGGATTTTTATTCAGTGGAGGAGTTGACGCAGGTGTTGCATCGCAGCGCCGGCATTATGAAGGTGAAAATCTCTATCGAAGCGGCCTCTGAAATCGCCCGCCGTTCCAGGGGCACTCCGCGTATCGCCAATAAATTGCTGCGGCGAGTCCGGGATTTTGCCCAGGTTAAAGGGGAGGGGATCATCGACACCCGCATCGCGGCGTTGGCGTTCGATGCGCTGGAGGTGGACGAAGCCGGATTCGACGAGATCGACCGGAAGATCCTTCTCACCATCATCGAAAAGTTCAGCGGCGGTCCGGTTGGATTGTCTACCCTCTCCACTGCCGTGCAAGAAGAAAAAGACACTATCGAAGATGTGTACGAGCCCTTTTTGGTGCAGCAGGGATATTTGAAGATCACCTCCCGCGGACGCGTCGCCACGGAATTGGCGTTGGCGTATTTTTCCAAAGAGATTGAAAACGGGCAGCGCTCGTTGTTTTAGTTAGCCGCCAACGCGACGGTCTCAGGGCCGTAAATATGCCGGATATGGCATTGGCAATCGTCGGTGTTGAAGAGATATTCCTCGGTTTGAGTCCTGAAGCCCGGTGCCGAGAAGCGCGCGATGATCGTTTCCCCGTTTTCGTCCAGTGATTTACGGTACGTATCGCTCAAGATGCAATAGCGCCCTTTATCCCGGTTGTGTATGGCGGAGCAATCCACGACTTCCCCGGTGCCCTCGAACCAGACTTCGACCTCTGCATTGGTGATTGGAAGTCCGGCTGCGTCCGTTACCGTTACCTGGTAAGAAATAAACACTTCCGTGCACATGCAGTCTTTTTCGGCGCAATTGCACGCGCATCCGCCCCAAAAGGCGCTCGCCGCCAAAACCACAATCAAAATCAACCGGATTCCGGAAACCATTTTATGGGTAGTCATCGATTGTCTCCTCGCTTCCAGAATTATACACGACTGCTTCCTCAAATCAAGTCAAACAATGTGAAAATTTGCTGCACGCGACGGCGTTCAGCGTTTTTGTCGATTTCCGAACGTTGCGGTTTGGTTCATACTGGTGTATTATTAGGAACCATGAACGAAAGCGAATTGGATGTCCTGAGACGAATCAATTTCGGTACATTATCTGGCGAAGAATTAGTCGCCATTTATCATGATTATGCCAATAGTTATCGGGTTCATCTCAATTTGATCCAGCATCCTCGATTCCCTGTCAAATATTCTATGGGTATTGTCTCTAAAATTTTTCCGCCGGATCTGGTAAGAGTCGCCAAAAACAAGCGCACCAATCCTTTTGTCCGCAAAAAAGCCGAACTAGAATTCAGCAACCGGTATTTGAAATTGGCTCTGGGAGAGAAACTGTCATTGATGAAAATCGCGCCCCTGTCGTTGCTGGAATATTTTGTGGCGGAACAGGACAGTCGAATTCTATCGGTGATATTCCAGAATCCTTATTGTACCGAAGAGCTCATCATCAAGTTCGTCAACCGCCCGCAAAGCCGGATAACGGTTTATCAGGCCCTGGATACCACGTTCTGGCATCGCCGTCGTCCGATTGCCTTCGCCATTAGTAGAGACCCTGAAGCCCCAATTAAAATGATGCTGAAGATCATTCCATTTCTTGGAATCGCCCGGTTGCGGGATTTGTACCTTGACGAAAATGTGCACCGCTCAGTGAGGGATAGTATCATCGAATACATGCGTTCACGCCAGAAACACGGATATTAGATCATATTTTAGCGGAAATTTGATGAAATCCGTTGATTTTTATTGACAATGCAAACGATAGTATTGTATGATACTTTCTTATGAAAAGATTAATACTAATCATAGTTCTACTGGGTTGGAGCGTAAAAGGGTTCGCAATTATCCCCGATTTCTTCGGGGCCAGGTCATTGGCTTTGGGATATGGTTCGTTGGCGTTGTCTTATGATGTGAACGCCCTGTTCATCAATCCCGCAAATCTTACGGTTCAAGTGGCGCCGATGTCCGGGTATCAATTTCAATACAATCATATGGAATACCTGGATTTCGACGAACTACTGTCCGACGTTTTATCGTTTGATCTGAAAAATTTCGAAAATCTGACATTCGATCAAAAAACCGAACTGATGGGTGGGCTCGACCAGGTTTTCAATTCGAAATTTGGATTCTACGGCTCCCAGGGAAACGTTCCTGGTTTTGTCACAAAAAATTTTGGATTCAGCGCTTCGTTTATCAAAACCGCTATTGTCCACCCAGTGCAGAACGATATCCTGGAAAAAGATATCAGCGAGATCACCAACGACGATATTGCCTCGTTGAATATGAATTTCATCGGTCTCAACTACCGCAAATTCTCCCTGGGGTATGCTCTGCAATTGACTCAGACCGTCCATGTAGGCGTCGGTTTGCATTATTTGAAGGGGAAAATCAAAGAGTTCCGCCGCTCCATTGTCGATGACGCTTTCGATCAAAACAACGGAACGGAAGATTATCTGAAAACCGCCTGGGAAGATGCTGATGAAGATTTCTCCAAAATTATCGCGGACTTTTCCGCTGTAATGGATGTCGGAAGATTCTTTCGAGTCGGCCTCGTGCTGAGGAATTTTGGTAATCCCACCATCGCCCTCCCCGAAGGGGAAATCGTCATTAAAAAACGTATTATTGCCGGTATCGCGTTCAGGCCCGATCCTGAGTGGGGAATTTTCCTGGATGTGGATATAGCGAAAGGGGATTTGTTGCTGAACGGCAATGAAATGCAACCGATTTCCATTGGAATTGAGCGAAGTTTTTTTAACAACACTTTTTTCTTGAGAGTCGGAATGTTGAACGATTTGACTGAAAAAAAGTTTTTAGGAAACGAATCCAATGCCCTGTTCGGCTTTGGTCTTGGTTTCAACATGCGTAATATAATGGTGGATGCGGCGTTGGCGCTTGACAGCGGCGGCGCATTGAAAAGCCTTGCAATTTCCGGCCACTATATATTAAATTAGTTTATTCGTGGATTTGACATATATGTTAATTTTAATTAGAATGTGAGAGAATAATAAACATGACGATGAAAATCGGAGAATTTCTTTTAAACGACAACAAGATTTCCCAGGAACAACTCATGCATGCTCTTGAGTTGCAAAAAAAAGAACCCGGGAAATTGGGAAGTATTCTGGTCCGCCTTGGTTATATCACTGAAGATGATATAGCCCAGGCGTTGAGCAAACAATTCGGCTATCCTTCGGTTAACCTTTCGAAATTCGATATCGACGAACGCATCCTCGAATTGATCAAACCGGAAATTTGCCGGAAACATATCGTGATTCCTGTTCATAGGATCGGTTCC
>JAHELQ010000040.1:6929-19218 GCA_024644125.1 Candidatus Aminicenantota bacterium
TTCCATCCTCACGCTGGCAATGGCCGATCCTTCCAACTTGTTCGTTCAAGAGGAAATTCGTTTTTCCACTAATTTGAGAATTCAGGCGGTTATCGCCCCGGAGAATTCCATTCTTGAGTCGATTGATAAATATTATGGTTCCTCCACCGGTATCGAGGCGCAAAAGTTCCTTGAAGCGATCGAGATGGGCGAGGAAGGCTCGGTTGAGGTTATGGAGGACGCCGATGACGATCTTTTTGCGGAACCCGATCAAGATGAAGATGCTCCGGCCATCAAGTTGGTGAACCTCATATTCCAGGACGCGATCTCGAAATACGTGTCCGATATTCATTTTGAGCCTTATGAAAAAACCTTCCGGGTACGTTTCAGGCAGGACGGCATATTGGTTGAATACATGACGCCTCCCATGAACCTTAAGAGCAAAATCACCGCCAGGGTCAAGCTGATCTCCGGTATGGACATCGCCGAACGGCGGTTGCCGCAGGACGGCAGAATCAAGACAAAAATCAAACTGGGGGACAAGCGTAAAATGGTCGATATGCGCGTGTCCGCTCTTCCGTGTATTCATGGTGAAAAAATCGTTATCCGGATTTTAGATAAAGACAACTTAATGTTGGATATGACTAGATTGGGCTTCGAGGAACAATCACTGGAAAAGTTCCAGCGAAATATCAAGGAGCCATGGGGTATTGTACTTGTTACCGGTCCTACCGGATCGGGTAAAACGAATACTCTCTATTCAGCCATTTCAAATCTCAATAGTGAAGATGTCAATATTATGACAGCGGAGCATCCTGTTGAATTCAACCTGTTCGGCATTAATCAGGTCAACATCAAGGAGCAAATCGGTCTAACCTTTCCCGCTGCCTTGAGGTCGTTTTTGCGGCAGGACCCGAACATCATTCTTGTGGGTGAGATCCGGGATTTTGAAACAGCCGATATCGCGATCAAGGCTGCGTTGACCGGCCATATGGTGTTGTCCACCTTGCATACCAACGACGCTCCCTCCACCATTGCCCGGTTGATCAATATGGGCATCGAACCGTTCTTGGTCTCCAGCGCTGTGCGATTGGTGGTTGCCCAACGATTGATTCGCCGGTTATGCGCCAACTGCAAACAACCGGCTAAAATTCCTCCCCAAACCCTCATCGATGTCGGTTTTTCACCGGAAGAGGCCAAAGCCGTCCAGATCTTTGAACCCAAAGGTTGCGACAAATGCAACGGTAGGGGGTACAAAGGAAGGGTCGGTCTTTATGAAGTTATGGAGATCGACGAGGAGTTGAGGGAATTGGTAATGGTCGGCGCTTCCACCGCGGAGTTGAGGCTTAAAGCGAAGGAAAAAGGGATGTTGACCCTGAGGATGAGCGGAATTGAAAAAATCAAGGCAGGAATAGCTTCTATTGAAGAAGTTCTGCGGGAAACCTCAAAGATGTAATTATATTAAGGAGACGATGAATGGCATTACCCTTACCTCAATTATTAAAAATCATGGTGGATGAAGGTGGAACGGATCTTCACATTACCACGAATTCCCCTCCCGCCATCCGGGTGCACGGCGAGATCAAACGAATTGATCATCCGCCGCTGACTCCGGGGGAAACAAAGCAGGTCATTTACAGTATTTTAAACGATAATCAGAAACATATTTTCGAGGAATCCTGGGAAATCGATTTCTCTTTCGGAATCAAGGGACTGGCCCGTTTCCGCGCCAATGTATTCATGCAGAGGGGAGCGGTAGCAGGCGCGTTCCGACGTATTCCTTATGAGATCTGGGGTTTCGATAAGTTGGGGCTTCCTCCGGTTGTAGCCACCATGTCCCAGAAAGCCAGGGGATTGGTATTGGTGACCGGGCCCACAGGTTCCGGCAAGACTACAACTCTCGCTGCGTTGATTGACAAAATAAACCGCGAACGATCAGTACATATCATTACCATCGAAGATCCCATCGAATATCTCCACTCGCACCAGAAAGCGATCATCAACCAAAGAGAATTGCATGCCGATACCAAAGGATTCAGCAACGCGTTGCGAGCGGCCCTTCGGGAGGATCCGGATGTCGTTCTGATCGGTGAGATGAGGGATTTGGAAACGATTCAATCAGCCATCACAATTGCGGAAACGGGCCATTTGACATTCGGCACACTGCACACTAATTCGGCTTCCCAGACCATCAACCGTATCATCGATGTATTCCCTCCTCACCAGCAGGACCAGGTTAGAACGCAGCTCAGTATGAACATCGAGGGAATCATTACCCAATCTCTACTCCCAAAGGCAGACGGTAGAGGAAGGGTTTTGGGGTTGGAAGTTCTGGTGCCCACTCCAGCTATCAGGCATTTGATCAGGGACAATAAAATCCATCAGATATATTCCTCTATGCAGACCGGCCAGGACAAATACGGCATGCTTACTTTCAACCAATGCCTTGCAAATCACTATTTCAAGAGAAATATCTCACTCGATTTGGCTCTGAGCGTGTCGCACAATCCAGAGGAATTGAATGAATTGATCAAGCGGGGGCCATCCTCGTTGGGCAACCAGCATCGTCCCGGTTTTAATCCGATGGGACGGGGGTGAATAGGGGGAATAAATGCCGATATTTAAATTTAAAGGAAAAAACCGGATTGGAAATATAGTCGAAGGGGAGCGGGTCGCCCGGAGTCCCCAGGAATTAACCACCGCATTGGAAAAAGAACAGATTCAAGTTCTCAATATCGAGCGGAAGCGGGCAAAACTAAAAATTCCTTATATTACCGGTGCTCCCAAAAAGAAAGTAAAACTTCGCGATCTATCTGTTTTTAACCGCCAATTATCCGTTATGTTTAACGCCGGTCTTCCCATTACCCAGGGAATTGGTATCCTGGCGGGCCAGCAGAAAAATAAATACTTTTCCGACTCCCTCAACGATGTTCGTAAGGATGTCGAAGCTGGTTCCAATCTATCGAACTCTCTAAAAAAATTCCCGGATATTTTCAACGACCTCTATACCAGTATGATACAAGCGGGTGAAGCGTCTGGTAACCTGGATACCATTCTGATGAGGTTGTCTGAATATATTGAAAATATGACAAAATTGGTGGGAAAAGTAAAATCCGCCATGGCGTATCCTATAGCGGTTTTGATTATCGCGGTCGTGCTCACCGGCGTCATCTTATGGAAAGTCGTTCCGGTTTTCCAGGGGATGTTCCAGCAGTTGGGCGCCGCGTTACCTGTTCCCACCCAGATCGTTATCGATGCCTCCGATTTTTTACAAAACAACATTTTGTTTGTCGTCGCAGGCTTCGTGGGATTTTCATTTGCGTTAAAATCATATAACAATACCTTTCAGGGGCGACGGGTGCTGGACAAAATGAAACTCAAGTTGCCTGTGTTCGGAGGATTGCTCTTGAAGGTAGGTGTGGCGAGGATTACCCGTACGCTGGCCACGTTGCTGAATTCTGGTGTTGAGATTATTGAAGCCATCACAATTACGGCAAAGACATCGGGAAATTCAATCATCGAAGACGCGGTGCTCAAGAGCCGGTCGTCGGTGCAAGAGGGTAAACCGTTGTATGAAGCATGGGAAGAGGCTAAACTGTTTCCGTTTATGGTCACCCAGATGATTTCGGTAGGTGAACAAACCGGTTCGCTATCCACGATGTTGGGTAAAATTGCCGATTTCTACGATGAAGAGGTGGATCAGGCGGTTTCAGCATTGATTTCGCTGATGGAACCGATCATGATCTTATTCCTCGGCGGATTGGTCGGTACGATTATTATCGCCATGTACCTGCCGTTATTCGCGATCATCCAGAATATTTAAGTAAAAGATGCATTGATCCTGTTAGCAGATAAAGAGGTCAGAAGAAAATTTGTATTTCTCAATTCTATACGTATAGCTATTCTCTCGGCGCTTATTCTGATCTCTATCTTCATTCATCTGTTTTTTGAAACCTCCAACAGGGTTTTGCCGATTGTGGCTTCCCTCATGGCGGCTGTAATCCTCAGTATTCTAAATTTCTACCTGATCCGGATCTTGAGTTACCGCTCCGCTATCTATTTCCAGTTATTCATCGATATCATCGTCATCACTCTGTTGGTGTATTTTTCCGGCGGTATCGCCAGCCCGTTTTATTTTCTGTATATATTGCCCATCATTGTCTCGTCCAACTTCCTGAAAAAGAGGGATACCCTTTACATAGCGACGTTTTCGTTTATTCTTTTCGGCATTCTTTCGGATCTTCTCTATTTAGGGGTTGTGCCCTTTTATTTTGGAATCAGTCCCGAACATATCACATTGGGCAGCTTTGTGTACAACTTGTTGATGAGTTTTATCGCCTTCTCCACAGTCGGCATCCTCTCCTCATTTTATTTCGAAAAAATCAAGAGTACCGGCGAGGCGTTACGGAATGTTCAGGAAAACCTGAAAGAGCTGGTTCAACTGAATAACACGGTGATGGAGAAGATGGAGAACGGTTTCATAACCTGTGACTCAGACGGTAGGTCGATTTCCTACAATGAAAAGTCGAAGGTGTTGCTGAATCTCGGCAGGCAGAGCAATGTCTTCAATCTACTGCTCTCCCCTGAAGATTTTCGAAGAATTCAAGGGTTATCGCACATCAATAACCGGTATTATTTTGAAAAGAAAGTCAATGATTTTTTTCTCGGAGTTTCGGTTTCGTTTATCGAAAATTTATATTCTATCGAAAAAATCTATGTGTTTATCATTACCGATCTAACGGAAAAAAAAGAGATAGAGGAAGCGTTGCAACAAAAAGAGCATCTTGCCCTCATTGGAGAAATGGCCGCTGGAATCGCGCATGAGATTCGCAATCCTTTGGCCTCCATCTCCGGTTCGGTTCAATTTTTAAAAAAGGAACTCAGGCTGGCTCCAGAATATAAAAATTTAATGGATATCATTGTCAAGGAATCCCACCGCTTATCAATGTCTATTGAAGAGTTTCTAGATTTCACCCATACCACGCCATTACATTTGATCAGATTGGATGTGTCGATTCTTGTGGATGAAATTATCGAGCTCATTAAAATAAATCACAAGGACATACATTTTATCTGTAGGTATAACAGTGGTCATATTTTTATGGGAGACCACAAAAAGATTAAACAATTGATCTGGAATCTGATGAATAATGCAGTGAAAGCGGTGGCGAGCATCGAACGGGAGAAAGAGGTAGAGATAGCCATCAGTGACCAGGAAAATATGATTAATATATATATAAAGGATAACGGTATCGGTATTGATAGGAGCGAACTGGAAAAGATCTTCACGCCTTTTTATTCGAAGTTCACGTCGGGTATCGGTTTGGGAATGGCGGTGGTGAAGCGGATCATTCAGGAGCACAACGGTGAAATCAAAATCAGGTCGGAAAAAAATATTGGTACTGAGGTGAAAGTATGCTTTTTAAAATAACGAGCTTTAGATTTTTGGTGAATATAAACGGAGAAGAACGATGAACGGCCAGCAGATTCGGATGCTTGTGGTGGATGACGATCCCAGTTTACGGAACATGATGAATATTGTTCTCAAAAAAGAGGGGTATGACGTCACCTGTGTCGAAAACGCGAAGGTCGCTCTTTCCACTCTTAAAAACGAAAGTTTCGAATTGATCATTTCGGACATAAAAATGCCGGATATCAGTGGTATAGAGCTCCTCAAGAAGGTAAAATCCCTGGATCCCGACATGCCGGTGGTGATGATCACTGCTTATGGGTCCACCGATGACGCGGTGGAAGCCATGAAATTGGGGGCCGAGAATTATATTACCAAGCCCTTCAATCTGGATGAACTGAAAATAATCATTGATAAGATTCTGTATAAAAAAAGTATCGAAAAAGAGAATGTGGAGTTGAAATTCCGCCTCACGGAAAAAGAGCGGTTTGAGAATATTATCGGTAAGAACCCGCGGATGCAGAAAATCTTCGATTTGATCGATACTGTGGGGAAGACCGATTCCACTGTTATCGTTTCCGGCAAAAGCGGTACAGGAAAAGAATTGATCGCACTCGCCATTCATAATAAAAGTACCAGGAAAAACAACAAATTTGTTTCTATAAACTGCGGCGCTCTCCCGGAAAACTTGCTGGAAAGCGAATTGTTCGGCCATGTCAAAGGATCCTTTACGGACGCCGTGAAAGATAAAAAGGGATTGTTTGAAGAGGCGCACGGCGGAACCTTGTTTTTGGACGAAATCGGAGAGATGCCCCAAACCATGCAGGTAAAATTACTAAGGGCTTTGCAAGAAAGGAAAATTCGCCCGGTTGGTTCGAATCAAGAGATAGCGATTGACGTCCGCATTATTTCTGCTACCAACAAAGATCTGCTCAAGAGTATGCAGGACGGCGAATTTCGTTCCGATCTTTTTTACCGGTTAAATGTCATTTCTGTCTACGTTCCCGCGCTGAAAGAACGCCGCGATGATATTCCATTGCTGATGCAACATTTCCTCCAGGTATTCAACGAGAAAATGTCGAAAAATGTCAAAGGATTCGCGAAAGATGCCATGGATATGTTTACCAATTATTCCTGGCCCGGAAATGTCAGGGAGTTGGAGAATTTTGTCGAACGTTCGGTGGCCCTGGAACCTGGAGACTTTATTACGACACATTCCCTCCCACCTGAATTGCTCTATGATATTGCGGACCGAAGCTCTCTGGAAAACGATATTTCAATTCTCTTGAACAAGGGGAATTTCGATTTTATGGAATATGTGGACGGCATTCAGAAAAAAATCATTGTCTATGCCCTCGAGGCCAACGCATCCAATATCAAGAAAACCTCTGAGATGCTCAGGTTGAGTTACCGGCAATTGAGGTATCTCATCGAGAAATATCAACTAAAATGAGAGTGATTTTAGCTTCATCTTCCCCCCGTAGAAGGGAATTGCTCAAGCTGGTGGGTATCGATCCTGAAATCATTTCCCCCGCAACCGATGAAACCCAACTCCCGGGTGAATCGGTGGAGGAATTCCTGCGGCGCGTAACCATCGCCAAAGGGAAAAGCGTGTACAAAAGCGCTTTTTTTGATTCAGTGTTAATCAGTTCAGACACAATTGTTTTGTTGGATGAGCGGGTAATCGGTAAACCCAGGAATTCTGAAGACGCGCGACGGATACTCGAAGATCTGGCTGGAACGATGCATGAGGTCTGGACCGGGGTTGCCGTTTTCTCCAGAGGAGAGATCCTGTACGACGTTTCAAAAACGAATGTGTATTTTAATTCAATCTCTGCGGAAGAACTTGATTTTTATCTCGAAAATGAAAATTATATGGATAAAGCCGGCGCATACGCCATCCAGGGGAAGGCGTCGGTTTTTATCGAGAAAATCGAGGGATGCTTTTTTAATGTGATGGGTTTTCCGCTAAATATGTTTTATGGGATGTTGAAGCAGTTGGGAGTTGTTCTCTACCGTTAAAAAAGAAGCATTGGGGCTAAGGCGAGGATTTAAGGGGGAAGGCAGAAAGGGATGGCGACTGCCCAGAGCCCATTGCCCCAATGCTCTATTGTGAGGAATGGTTTGCGGTTACTAAAAAAGGATTGTTTCTTTTCTCTTCCCCTATAGTAGTGCCAGGACCATGCCCGGGAAGTACCCTGAGAGAGTCCTGCATCGTCAATAAATGACGTTGTATCATAAGAATTTCTTGATTTGTCTTTTTTATCTCCTCCTCTTTTGAGCTGGCGGAAATAGCCCCGATTCCATTTTTAAACAATGTGTCGCCGGAAAATAGGCTTCCATTGATCAGGTAACTAACGCTTCCGGAAGTATGCCCCGGAGTATGGAACCAGCGCAGTGTCCAACCTGGGATTTCCAGGTCTTTATTTTGGGAAAAATAGATGTCCGGTTCGTTTTTTCTGTCGCCTTCCCGATAGAGCGGCGAGTCGCCGATATGGCCGGCGATGGAAACACCGTAACGGGATGCGTAATAGTGGTTTGCGCCGCTATGGTCCCGGTGGCCGTGTGTATTCAAAATCATCCGGACCTTCAGGTTTTTTGCTTCGATGAAGGCTTCGATACCTGGATCGATCGAGCCCGGATCGACGATTAGGGCTTCGTTTTTCAATTCATTCACCACGACGTAAACATTTTCAAAATTTGGATGTTCCGGCGACCCTACGTTGCGCGAGAATACCCGGATGTTCCCGGGAAGCTCTACTCCGAATGAATCTCGCTGAATCGCGTTTCCGCACTTGCGGCGAATGTATTCTTCCAACTTGGGATCAACTGAAATGCCGCCGGATCTGGCGTCCATGATAGCGGCCCAGGCCAGGGCATATTCTCCAGCGTAGTAATACAACGAGCACACGTTATTCAAGGCTCCGGCGTGGTACGGGTCGGCTGCCAGGACCTGTTTATATTGTTCTATGGCCGCGGAGATTTTATTTTGTTTATACAAAATATTGCCATGAATATAAAAATAACCGGCGGGGATCGGCCGCTGTCCAGGCCCGGTTGTCAATTCCACAGAATCGATACTGGTCAATTCGTCCTGCGCCGAAGACATCAATCGGGAAATGCCTTTTTTGCATTCATATTGATCATACGATGCTTCCATTTGATGAAGGGCGCTCCGGAGCATTGAGCTTTCGGCTTTCCGGCGGTTGGTTTCGTCCATTTGGGTCTTCTTCAGTAGTTCACTCAATTTTTCATAATTACTTTTTGCAGAAACAATATGATATTCGGCTTTTTGGTAGTTCGCTTTTTGGTATTGCAATTGAGCGGACAACAAATGGGCTTGAGCGTGGAAGGGAAATAGCTCAAGGCATTGCTCAAATTCTTTGCCGGCTTTTTTGAAATTACCATCCTGGAAAGCTTGTTTCCCTTTCAGGAAGTGTTTGTTAGCCAGCGGGAACCGGTCGAGCGCAGCCTCGGTCGCAGTATTGTCTCTGTTAGGTAGCGCAACTTGTGTTCCAATCAGAAGTAAAGTTAGCAGTGTCGATATGGCCAGTACAAAAACGCGTCGTCTTTTCACTTTCAATTCTCCATATATTTTTTTATACTACAACTATACAATAAGTAAAGGTTTTTTTCGTCTTTTTCAACAAAATGGCGCATTTTTTTTCTATAATACCGATATGATTTTTGATTTCAATGTACTGGCCGGTCAATTGGGGTGCTTTAATTTTGATTGGGCAATCATATTGGTGGAAAGTCAGGACGCGGGAAAATTGGTAAACTAAAAAAGGTATGTTTTTTTAGGTGTACAAATATCACGTTCTGCACTTGATATCCGTGTTATATTGGCGATTTTCACAAATGAATAAGAAATAAATCCATTGCCGGAGGGTTGCGTTTTTCTCTATGTTATGATAAAAAATGATATGCTTGATTTAGACATTTCAGTGCTGGTTGTTTTGATGTTGATATGGGGACTGATGTTTGTCCTGGACAAAATCTTTTTAAAACCTGTTGGAAATATTGTAAATACACGGGATAAAAAGAATAAAGCGGATATCGGCAGATTGGAAGCGTTGGCGGTTGGGATTGAAGAAAAATCCCGCATTGTGGAGGAGAAACTCCGCGAAGCCCGCCGGGAAAATATGAAAATCAAAGAGGAACTCATAGCCAAAGGAGAAGAGATTCGTGAACGGCTAGTGGCTGAGGCTCGAGAAAAATCAAAGACTATTATGAAAGAAAGCATGCTGACGATGGACGCCGAAATATCCGCTGCCGAGGAAAAACTCGGAAGCGAAGTCCAGGAATTTAGCAGGAAAATAAATGAGATCTTTGTATGAAAACAAAAACCATAATATTTATAATATTCATTATATTCCTTTCTACCGGAATATTTGCCTCCGGAGATGGGAATGGCGAACACGGCTTCAATTGGAACGCTTTTTTGGGCCGGGTTTTGAATTCCACACTTCTGTTCGGAGGATTGTTCTTGCTTCTGAGAAAACCGGTCTCAAAAATGTTGGCCGAGAAGACTCTGGATATCAGGACCGATATCCAGAAACGGGAGGACACCCTTGAGCATGAGTCATCGCGGTTTGAAGATCTTCTGAAACGTCTGGAAGAAATCGAACGCGAAGTCGCCGTCATGAAAGAGCAAGCCAGAGAAGATGGCCGGATAGAGATACAGCGTCTCGAAGAATTAGGACGCGTCGAGTCGGAAAAGATTCTTCAATTAACCCAGGAAGAGATCCGGAATAAAATGGATACCGCCCTGAGGAATCTGAAGGCCCGTATCGCCCAACTGGCTATCGATCGCTTCAAAGATGATATTAATTCCAAATTGACCAAAGAGATGCATCAAAAAATAATCGAAAAGAATATCGAGATATGCGGAGATATCATTGAAAACGAATAACATTGCCAGACGATACGCTTTAGGATTTGTGAAAAGCATCGAGGATGAAAAAGAATATAATACCGTTCAGCATGAACTCATTGAGTTCCAGGCGCTGATGGACGAAAATCCCGATTTGGAATCCGGGATGACAACCCTTTTATTCAGTAAAAAGCAAAAAATAGAAATGCTTTCAACCATTCACCAGAAGGCGAAGATGACAGAAAAGAGCTTTAATTTTATTCTAGCTGTCATCGAAGCAAACCGCCTTGTCTTTTTGCCTACTATCATTGAAATGATGGAGGATCTTTGGTTTGAAAAAAACGATATTGAAAAATTGAAAGTATTCAGTGTGATCCCTCTAAATTCTTCCATTGAAGAAAAGCTCCGGGCGAAACTCGAGAAATCTTTTGGGAAAAAAATCGTTTTGGAAAAAGAGATCGATCCATCCTTGATTGCCGGTATAAAGATTCAAAAAGGTTCTGTTTTTTATGATTTTTCGATCCAGGGGAATTTAAAAAAACTTAAAGAGGCCTTAATAGAGGAGAGCTAAATGCAAATTAAAGTTGAAGAACTTAGTGAACTCATTAAACAGAAAATCGAAGGCTTTAAACTCGACTTCAATAAAGAAGAGACCGGAATCGTCATTTCTGTAGGTGATGGAATCGCCAAGATATACGGGCTTGAGAACGTCATGTATAATGAATTGTTAGAATTTCCCCACGATATATATGGAATCGCCCTGAACCTCGAAGAGGATAATGTAGGGGCGGTTATTTTGGGGGCTGGCTATCTAATAAAGGAAGGAGATGTTATTCGGCGAACCGGAAGAATCATTTCGGTACCAGCCGGAGAAGCTCTGGTCGGCAGAGTGGTAAACCCCCTTGGCGAGCCTCTGGATGATCTCGGTCCTATCGAGACCAAAATCTATATGCCTATCGAAGCGTTGGCTCCCGGAGTTATCGAGCGGATGCCGGTAAAGGAGCCGTTACAGACAGGTCTGAAAGCGGTGGATGCCATGATTCCCATCGGCAGGGGCCAGCGGGAGTTGATCATTGGAGACCGGCAGACCGGTAAAACCGCGATTGCCCTTGATACCATCATCAACCAAAAAGGCAAAAACGTTATTTGCGTGTACGTGGCAGTTGGCCAGAAACAGTCTACAGTGGCACAGGTAGTAAAAACCCTTAAGGAAACTGGGGCGATGGAATTTTCCATCGTTGTGGTAGCCAGCGCCTCGGAACCCGCTGCTTTGCAATATATCGCCCCATACTCAGGTTGCGCCATGGGGGAGTATTTCAGGGACAAAGGCGGCCATGCATTATTAGTTTATGACGATTTATCGAAACACGCTGCGGCTTACCGTGAGATTTCATTGCTGCTGCGCCGTCCCCCCGGCAGGGAAGCCTATCCAGGAGATGTTTTTTATTTGCACGCACGCTTATTGGAGCGTGCCGCGAAATTGAACGATAACAATGGGGGCGGTAGTTTGACTGCTCTGCCCATCATCGAGACACAGGCTTCAGACGTGTCGGCATACATTCCAACCAATGTCATTTCCATTACCGACGGCCAGATTTATCTCTTGCCGGAATTGTTCAATGCCGGTCAACGTCCTGCGATTGACGTCGGCATAAGTGTTTCGAGGGTCGGCGGTAACGCGCAGATCAAAGCGATGAAGCAAGTTGCGGGTTCGCTCAAGCTTGAATTGGCGCAATTCAGGGAATTGGCTGCGTTCACCCAGTTTGGTTCGGACCTTGACAAAGCCACCATCAGGCAGTTGGAACGCGGAAAAAGGTTATCCGAGTTGTTAAAACAAAACGAAGGTGTTCCTCTGGCTGTCGAAGACCAGATTCTGATAATTTTTGCCGGTACCAATGGTTTTCTGGATCAATACACTGTGGATGCGGTGAAATTGTTCGAGGAAAAGTTATTGGATTATGTGCGGAAAAACCGGTCGGATGTCTTGCGGGAGATCCGTGAGAAAAAAGTTCTCAACGAGGAAT
>JAHELQ010000041.1:0-6594 GCA_024644125.1 Candidatus Aminicenantota bacterium
ATGACGACACAATAGTCTTTAATCGACATGTTCCAATTTTCTTTGTAAATCCGCTTTGAAGTCCACGTCGTGCTCGATTGCCAATTCATAGACGGCGCGGATTTTTTTTTGTTCATGTCGGCTCTGGAAGCACTCGACGATATGTTCAATGATTTCTTTATCAAAGGGATTTTTTTCATATGCTTTTTGCAGGTATTTTAGGGCTTCGTCATATTTTTTCATTTTTATCAGAATATATCCGTATGTGTCGAGGTAGGCGGGGCTGTCGCCGTCTTTTTCCAGAGTGGCTTTTGAGAATTCCGACGCATGCTGCAACGATGTGTCGTTCATTGCCAGGAAATACGCGTAAAAATTTTGCCAGACCGATGATCCGCCGTGATCTTTTTGTAAACGCAGGAGCAATGCTTCGGCTTTTTTTGTCTCTCCTTGCTCCAGGAGAATGTCGCAGAGCTCCAGGGAAATGCCGAGCTCATTTTTTTGCGCCAAAATTTTGGTGATGAGTCCAATCGCTTCCCCGTACCGTTTCTGGGTTTTATAAAAATGAAGAATGACATAAAGGCTGTAATTGTAGCGGGCATCCGCAGGATTTATCTCCCGTTCCTCCAGGAACAATTTGATGACCCCCGCCATGTCGTTAAACAGGTCTTTTTGCTGTTTGAATATTCCTTCGGCGACGATCAACGCGTATCGCGCCTCCTGGAAGCGACCAAGGCTTCCGAACGCGTAGACGATCGTGAATATATTAGCTGGGGTGAGTTGTTTGAGGACTTCGTCGTCTTTGGTAAGGACCTGGAACGTCTGGATTATCCGTTCGTTCAAGTTGAAACGGGAATAGAGTTCCAGCAGCAGGGAATAATACTTTGCGTCGCGATTTTTTTCCTCCACTTCCAATAGTGTCTGGTAAGATAGGTAGTACTCTTTTTTATAGAGGTAGGCCTCGGCCAATGGTTTTTTTACCTGTTCGTTCCGCGGGTCGATGCGCAGGATATTGTGGTATGTGTCCAATTCTTTTTGCAATTCCCCGGTTTTTTTATAGTTATAGGCCATATAGATATAGACCGGTAGGGTTTCCCGCAATGTGACCGCTAATGTGAAATAGTGATTGGATTTTTCAGGATTGTTTAATTCTGATTGGACGATTCCCGCCAGATAAAGGCTTTCGAAAAGTTGTTCATTATCCTGAATGGAAATTTCCAGGTGGGTGGCGGCTTCCTCCAGCAATGCGCTCTCTCCTTTACGGGAGGTAAGAAATTTCGTGAATAAAATCGAGGCGTGGAGGAAGTTTGAATAATAGTATCCGGGTACGATTTCTTTCGCTTTTTTTATGAATTCCAGGGCTTCATCCGGCTTGTTTCTAAATTGAGTGAGTAAAACGGCTTTTTCAGTCAACATGATGGGGTCGCGAGGGTATTTTTCAAGGAATTCATCGATAAGAGCTTCCGCTCTGTCCGGCATTCCCTGGTGAAAGTAGAACGGTACCAATAAAAAATAGTTGTTTTTTTCTCTCTGGGTTTCCGTCAGATAGTCCTGACCGGCCAAAGGCGCCATGGCCAGGTTGATGAACAGAAGTACCAATAGGGATTGTGTCGTTTTTCCACTCATGAAATTATTCTATCATAATTAGTTTTATCTGGCTACGTCGGTTGATTTTTAGGAGAACACCCCGCCGAGGGGCGGGGTGTCGCGGAATTTTTATTGTTGTGGTGTTATGACAAGAATTGGTTTTTCTTCATAACGATGTTGACCCAGGTCATTGTCGTTGTTGAAATCCTGGTAACGGATCAACAGGGTGCTCTCTCCATTTTGAATGGCTTCGTTGACTATGGAGGTGACATCGATTTCGGTGATTTCGCCGCCGACGCACCCTAATATGGAGAAGTTGCTTACCGTTCCAACCTGGGCTGGAATTCCGCCATAGGCGGCGATATTGTCGAATTGTACCGCGGATCGGGATATTTGTTGGATATCCGGGGGGTTGCTGTTGTCGCAAAATGTGGTGCTTACGCTAGTCAACGTGATGACCGCCTGCACCACCGGTTGGGCCGGGAAGTCGAATTTGACGGCGGAGGCCCAGTAACGGGAGGCGTCGCTGGGTTTGGTCCCCACCCGTAATGTGCCGATGGAGATGGTACCGGAGTAATAGATATACATACCGATCAGGGCTGTGATATTGTAAGGGGTTCCGCCGGCGCAGTCTCCGGGGCAGGTGGCGCTGGTTTCTGTGCCGTTGCAGATGCCGTCGCCGCAATAAGGTTCCGGTCCGCAATCGCCGGGGCAAGTTTCACTGGTTTCTGTGCCGTTGCAGATGCCGTCGCCGCAGTAGGCGGGAATCGGATCGCCCATCCGGATGGTGTACCAGGCAACCTCCTGCCCGAGACCGGGAACCGTCTGGGAGAATGAATTCATTTGCACCCAAATGTACAATTGATCGCCGCCGCTGGTGTTGGCGGTCAGAACACCGCTGGAATCGGAGATGAAGTCGTAATTGAGATCCCATCTCTGGTTGGTGGAATAGATGTTGCGGTCCAATGTCGCCAGGATTTCAAGTTTATCCGCGCCTTCCAGTAGTTGGACCGAGATGGCGCTCTGGCCGTTGACCGGAATCCGGTACATCATAAATCCCCAACCGCCGATGACGCCTCGTTGATCGTTCCCTTCCACCAATACCGGCAGGTCGTTTTCATACGTGCTGTCGGCAATGTAGCCGGAGCCGCCCGATGCGCCGGTCTGGGTATCGTTTAGAGCGTAGCCGTGGTGGCTGTCATAGACGAACGGGTCTCCCGACGGCGATGCCGGGCCGTTGTATGGAACGAATGTGTTCATCAATTGCCAGGCGTTGGCGGTGGTGTCGTATTCCACGATCAACGGGTAGGAATTGTTCTCTTCTGCATCGTTGGTCGTGCCGCTCTGCAAGGGGATGGCCGTGTGCGTGCCCGTGTCCCTTCCGGGAGGCGTGCACTCGAAGCTGTTGATATAGAAGCTGCCGTCGTAACCGATGCCTTCGCATTGGATATATTCATTGATTAGATAATCACCGAAGCCGTTGATCACCGATGGCGTGATGCTGCCCTCGGAATGGGAGGTGGTGTCTAATGTGAGGTTGTACGGATCGTTACAGTCGAATTCATACCAGCCGCCGTCCCACCACTGGCTTTGCAATGGATGGATTTCCGGTTTCCCGAGCAGGGCTTCGGCCCATACATGGAACGACGAGGTCCAGCCGTCGCCTCCCATGGAATGCTGCGCCCGGGACGGGATTCCAAGCGACCGGAACATTGCCGACAAACAGGTGCCAAAATTGAAGCAGGCTCCTGCGTCAAGAATGTAATTCGCAGTCAGCCGGTCTGTCCATCCCAAACCCAGAGCCGCCCGTTCCGCGGTCGCCACATCCAATTCATCGGCTGTTCCGCCGCCTTTGGGGGCGACGATGGTTCCCTCGAGCATGTCATCGAAGGTGTTGTATTCCCCGTCATCGTTTCCGTACCAGCCGTTTCCCGCCACCCATGTGATCCGTTGACCGACGATTTGGTAGGCATGGATGCAGGCTTCGAGAGGAGTTCGAGCCCCATTTCCGTGAATGGTGCACGCCATTTCAACCCAGCGTTGCCCGAACACGCCTCCATCGGCTCCGCTCTCGGCAGTGGAGTCTCCGCGGTAGCCGTACACATCGTCATTGCTGCCCAAAGGATATCCGGGGCCCTGGAATGAGTAATTCAGATAGTTTTTCAAGTCCGCCACCATTTGCCAATCGTCGTCCTGGTAGCCCCACGATCGGTTTTCGTTGGCGTCGAGATACGATGCCACCAGAGCTGGATCAAAAATGACATAAACCGTGACGTAATTGGCGGGGTCTGTCCCCACCCGGACCTGGTAATCGCCGACCACGGCGTCGCCCGGGATGTCGATGGCGGCTGCGCCTTTTGCGGCGTCCCAGCCGACGACCCACGATACTGCTTGCCGTGACGATCCCGGAGCGGATGGAGCCAGGATTGCCACTGGAGTGGATTGGTCCATACCGTTTTCATCTGTTACGAATATAGTTCTGTTTCGCCGGACAACCGCGGCGTTTTTTACATTGTCCGCGCCGGTGGCGTCATCGGTGATGCCGTCCCAGGAGCCGGATTTCCCATTGTTCCAGCACTTGTACAATTTAGTCTGGTAAGAGTTGTCGTAAAGAACGACAACGTTGGTGCCGTCGTCCGGCGTTCCTCCCAACGAGACAGGCCGGCTCTCCATTTTAACGACGGACGACTCAGCCTGGCTGAACCGCTTACCGGTCCAATCGATGCTTGTGTCGTGCGCGGATCGGGCGCCGTATACCTGTCCCGGCAGGTACTCGCACGTGTCGCGAATCTGGATGTTGTTGCCGTCCGGGAACAAATATGAATGGGAAGCCATACCTTTGAGCCCGAGGCGGTTGTATTCCGCTAACGACTGGGAACCGGGCGCCAGCGGGACAGCGTACATAGCGAATTTACCCGGTTTGAAAATGGAGCGGCTGGATTCCGGTTGGGTTCCAACCATCACCAATGGGCCCGGAGAGGCGCCGGAGACTTCGAGCACCATTCCCGCTTCCAGGGGATCGTCGGCATCGAGTATTTCGCCTGTGTTCGGGTTTCTGACTATTTTGTACTCTGCGAGGGATGCCAGAGCCGTTCCAACGTTGTTTGGATGGAATGCCATGGAAATCGGCGCCAGTTTGTCGAATTTCCCGGTGGTGAGATAACCCGCCAACGGGTATGTGATCTCGCCGTTTGCAGTGATGGCGACAATCCGGTACACGGCGGATGAACCGTATTCCGGGAAGTCGGAAAAAGTGTTCCGGTCGCCAGGAGATTCATCGATTAATGAAAACCTATAGGGCATTTCTCCGATAGGAGCCCTCCAGACTTGATAAGACGATACGTTACCGATAACCGTCCATTCCATGCGAATCCCAAAACCCTCTCCACCGTCAATCAGATAGGCTTTCAGGGACGGCTGAGTTTGGTCTTCCGGTCCATTGGAATGTAAGCCAGGACAGGTCGCGATTACCAGAAATAACAGGATCGCAATTTTTTTCAAAGAAAATTGTGACATTTGGTCCTCCTTTTTAGTGTCGATATTCTAATTTTGATGTGTGGGCAAGTAGTGGATGTATAAAAAATTTTCTTTTTTAACGAACATTTATTATAATGGGTGGAAATAAAGTTTTCAATAGTGCCGGTTGAAAAAAAAGAGAGATTTATTTGCCCAGCAGTTTGATCTGGAAGATGAAATTATGGAGGGAGACGCGGGCTGAATCCTCGGATGCCGTTTTAGACTCGTAATCGAGTTTGTAAATAATATCCAGGATCGCCAGCAGCCTGCTTTTGGAGAAATTCCGGACGGAATGGATGAATTTGTCGAGCATAAACGAAGGCTGTTGCAACGCCTTTCCGATATCTGCCGCAGAATATTTTTGTTTCATCAAGAATTTTGCGGTAAAAATTTTATTGTAATACGTGATGAGTGTGCCGATGATGAATGCCGGTTTGATGCCGTTGATAAAAAGATATTGTAATACTTTCAAATATTTGCTGATATTCTCGGTCTCGATGGCTTCGGTCAGGTCCCAGATCGAGTGGGCTTCGATGCCGGTAATCACCCAATCCACATCATCCGCATCCAGTACTCGCTCTTCTCCCGCGATGTCGGCAATTTCGAATTTGGTCATCTGGTTGATAATCGAAGCGAGGTCGTCGCCTTTCATTTCCAGGATTTTATCGACGGCCGTGGGAGTTATCGTGATTGTTCGTTGCTTTAGATAGTTTTTGATATAGTTTTTGATTTCCCGTTCGTAGATATTGTCGAGGTCAACGGCCAGAGTGTGGGGGGACTCCAGGTCTTTCAAAAGGGAGGTGATCTTTTGCTTCTTGAGTTGCTTGAAATCGTCCTTCATGGTATTGAGGGAGATGTACATGATCAGGTTCGAATTGAGGTTCGGGGAGCGGAGATATTTTTGCAACAAATCTTTGCTGGCTTTTTCCAGGGTCAATTTCCGGGTTTCGCGGATCATCACGATGATTATTTTCCTTGACTCGATAAAAAAACTTGAACTATTGACTTCGTTGACGATCTCTTCCCAGTCGTGGTCGCTGCCGCTCTCGAGGTAGTAACGCCTGTAGTTGAAGTCCGATTTTTTCTCGAGATTTTTCTCCACCAGAGCTTTGACGATATTTTCCCCTAACGATTCGTTAAAGCCGTAAAGGAGCGTGAAGGGAAACTGTTCTTTGCCGGTCTGGATGCGATTCAACGCTTCGAAGTATGATACTTTCATCATCAGAAATTTTCAAGGATCGACGTTACCACGGACGATGCGAAGTCACGGGAAATCTTCTCGATCGTTTCGGTTTCCTGGGCGAAAAAGTCTCCGGTATCAATCTCGTACGAATCGGTGAAGGTCATCCGCTGGCTTTCGTAAATCGTTTGATTGTTTTTCAGATCGATAAATTTGATATTGATGGTGATGATTACCCTGAAGGTGTTCGCTGAAATATCGTTGCCGTAGTTCATGGGGATCACGTCGAAGCCGATGATTTCTCCCTCCAACACCGAATCGGCCTCGCCGATATT
>JAHELQ010000041.1:6604-19200 GCA_024644125.1 Candidatus Aminicenantota bacterium
GATATTTTCTTTTAGATGCAGTTTGCTGCGACGCAGGAATTCTTCCCGTACCGCGAATGTCACAAATTGTTCGGCCTGGTAACGGCTCGTTTTGTTAACGAAGTTACGGATAACGATTGATTTGACGTGATCCGGGATGTATTTACCTGTTCCTGCCAGACGGTAACCGCAGAACTGCAATCCCAAAAACATCAACATTAAAATAGTCAAGGTCAACTTTATTTTCATTTATCACCACTGCTCGATTGTATTATACTTGAAAATTTTTCCTTCCGCAATTTTTTTGAAGAGAATACTCCGCGGATTTTCCTGGACAGCCTGCCGGTAGGCCCGGGTCCCCGTTCCCAGAACAAAAACGAATCGCATTCGACAGAAGACTCATCTGAATCAAATTTCGCCGGAGGACTGGTTGTTTGTGTTATCCATCATTTGCCAGCCCGGGGCAATATGGTACAATAGCGTTATGTTCGAACTGAAATCGTTTGCAAAGATCAACCTTGGGTTGGAAGTGACCGGGAAACGACCGGATGGTTACCACGAATTGAGAACCGTCTTCCAGACCATCGGCCTTCATGATATTGTCCGCGTCACTGTCCACGACGGAGGAGGGTTGGTTTTAAACGGTTCCGATGTTTCCATCCGGTGGGATGAATCAAATACAGTGGCCAGAGCTTATCGCGCCCTTCAAAACGGGTGTTCTCTTCCGCCGGATGCCGGACTGGATATATTTATCCAGAAGAATATTCCCGCCGGTTCCGGTCTTGGGGGCGGCAGCAGCAACGCCGCAGTGATATTGATGTTCATGAACGAGTATTTCGGTTTGCAGGTTCCGTTGGAACGGATGGTGACGATTGCCGCCGGCGTAGGCGCGGATGTGCCGTTTTTTCTATTGGGGGGAACGGTCCTGGCCGAGGGAATCGGGGAAAAGATGACGCCTCTCGACGATCTTCCGGAAATTCTCATAGGCCTGGTGGTGCCTGATGTGAAGGTATCCACTTCCCAGATTTTTTCACGGTATACCTTGACAAGTGCTCCATTTGAAAGTAAAATAATGACGTTTTTTGGGTCAAGACAGTTTGATTTCCTGGAAAATAGTTTGGAGTCTGTTACATTTGAATTGTTTCCCGAAATAAAACACATCAAGGATATGATGTTGACAGTAGGTTGTAGTTGCGTGCTGATGAGCGGAAGTGGAAGCGCGGTTTATGCCGTGTTGGAAGAAAATGATGTGGATAAGATAAAGGAACTGTTCCCAAACACACTGATTTGCCGGAGTATTGACAGAAAAACTTATCAAGATAGTGTTGGGGCGTGGCCAAGCGGTAAGGCATCGGTTTTTGGAGCCGATATTCGGAGGTTCGAATCCTCCCGCCCCAGCCATATAAAAGGATAAAATGTGCAGTGAAAAATTTCTTGTTTTTGCGGGTTCTTCAAATCAGAAGCTCGCTAACGCAATTGTTCACCATTTAGGCAAAGATCTCGGTAAATGTGGTTTGGGCACCTTCTCGGATGGTGAAATAAGATTCCAGAGCTGGGAGAATGTCCGGGGATCGGATGTATTCGTGATCCAATCTTTTACGGTGGATATCAATTTTCATATTATGGAATTGTTATTGATGGCCGATGCATTCAAGCGGGCGTCAGCCCGGCGGATTACCGCTGTGGTTCCTTATTACGCCTATGCCAGGCAGGATCGCAAAGATAGACCCAGGGTTCCGATATCCGCGCGGTTGCTTGCGGATCTCCTCGAGACCGCTGGTTTTTCGAGACTGCTGACTGTCGATCTCCACGCAAACCAAATCCAGGGATTTTTTAACAATCCCGTTGACAATCTGATGGCTCTACCCATTTTTATCGAATACTTCAATAAAAAAATAGACCTTTCCGATCTGGTGGTTGTATCGCCGGATGCGGGTGGAGTCGAGCGGGCCAGATTGTTTTCTCAGCATATCAAGGCGGGGCTCGCAATTGCCGACAAACGTCGCGAGCAGGCGAATGTAGCGGAAGTGATGCATATTATCGGAGATGTCGAAAATAAAAACGCGATTATCGTGGACGATATCATAGACACGGCCGGTACTATAACCGAGACAATCAAGGCTCTCAAAAAGAACGGAGCGAAAAAGGTATTCGCAGTTTGTACACACGGTGTCCTTTCCGGCAAAGCCATCGAGAGGCTCGAATCGGCTCCGTTGGAGAAATTGTTCATATCCGATACCGTCCCCCTGACAGAAGAAAAAGCGAAGTGCGAAAAAATAGAAGTATTGTCTGTGTCGAAATTGTTCGCAGAAGCAATTAGCAGTGTACATAACGAAACTTCCGTGTCAAAATTATTTTTGTAAAGAGGTCGAAAAATGGAAAATATTTTGAAAGTAAATGCTGAATCCAGAACTGAGGTCGGGAAAAAAATATCCAAACAGCTCAGGAATAAAGGCAGAATCCCGGCTATCATTTATGGACTTGATAAAGAGTCCATTCCCATCGCGATCAATCTGGATGAAATCAAAGCCATCTTAAAGGCTGAGAAAGGATTGAACTCGCTCTTGAGAATTGAACGAGATGGTGAGGCTCCTGTCGAAGCGATGTTGAAAGAGGTCCAGTGGGATTATTTATCCAATGATATAATTCATGCGGATTTGATTCGCATCGATATGGGTAAAAAATTGACACTCCATATCCCGGTCCATGTTACTGGTGAACCGATTGGCGTCAAGCTCGAAGACGGCATCTTCGATTTTATGACAAGATCTGTCGAGGTTCGTTGTCTGCCTACCCAGATTCCCACTGAAATCGTATTGGATGTTTCCGGTCTCCATGCGGGACAATCGATCAAGGTCGAGGATTTGGAAATTGGCGAGGGAGTTCGATTTGTAACCGAACCCACTGTCGTCATTTGTCTGGTGGCCACCAAGGGCGGTTCTTCGGCCGGCGGCGAGGCAGAGGATAAAGGCGAAGCTGAATAGGAATGAGGAATATTAAGAAGAACTTTATATTATATAGTATTCTTCTTGCTCCCAATGATGGGGGCTGCTAAAACCGTAAGGAGGTACAATGGAAAGAAAGTATGAAATCGGGTACATTTTGAATCCCGAAACAACAGAAGAAGAGGTCAAGAAATTTAACGAAACGTATCTTGAACTCGTGAAAAAGTATGGCGGTACAATCGAACACGTGGACGATTGGGGGCGTAAAAAATTCGCATATCCCATTAAAAGTTTTGAGGATGGATTTTATACGTTCATCACTTTCAGTTCCGATGGAACGACGATCGCAGAAATGGAACGGCGGTTGAAACTCAGTGAGAAGGTATTGAGATTTATTGTGGTCCGGTACGATGAGCGGCTCAGGAAGAGCAACAAATTGGTCAAGAAATGGAAAAAGGCCGAGAAATTCAGGAAGATTCAAGAGCCGATGAAAAAAGAAGAAGGCGAAGCAATAGGTAGAGAGAAGGAGGAGAAATATGCAGAATAATCATCGTTCTTCTGATCACAAGGGCGGCGGCGCCAAGAAGTTTTATTTTTCGCGGAAAAAGTATTGCACCTTTTGCAAAGACAAGATCAAAGTAATTGATTTCAAAAACGCCAGGGTGTTGGAAAAATATACTCTCGAAACCGGTAAGATTTTTCCCGGAAGAGTAACCGGCACGTGCGCTTATCACCAAAAACAATTGAGTATCGCAATCAAAAGAGCCCGGCATATGGCAATGTTGAAATTCGTTGAGCCTAAGAGGGGTTAACATGAAGGTTATATTGAACGCAGAAGTAGAAAAGTTAGGTGATGTCGGCGATACCGTAGAGGTAAAACCTGGATTTGCCAGAAACTATCTATTACCTAGAAATCTGGCTCTTCCGGTGACCAAGCACAATGTCGAATTGATGAAGATCCGCAAGGTCAAGCATCAGAAAAAAATGGAAATCGAAAAGTTGTCGGCCGAAGACCAGAAGAAAAAGTTGGAAGCCCTTTCTCTGGAAGTTACCAGGAAAGCCGGTGAAAACGGCGTTCTGTTCGGATCTGTAACCGCGCACGATGTCCATGCGATCCTCGAAGAAATGGGAATTCACATCGAGCGTAAAAAATATCATTTCGATGAACCCATCAAACGTGTCGGTCATTATACATTCAAGATAAAATTGTTCAAAAATGTGGAAGCCGAGATAAAACTGGAAGTTATCGGCGAAGGTGAAGTTGCCGCTCCGGCCCCTGTAGCTGAAACTCCTGCTGAAAAAGAGGAAGTCGAGACTCCAGAAAATCAAGAAGAGCCCGCAACAGACGAAGAGTAATTTATTGAAAAAAATAAAATGAGCCATCGAACCAGGAAGTCGGTCCTGAGGCAGAGGTAAATGGCTGATAATCTGAATAGCGATTTAGATAAGGCTTTACCAAATGACGAGTTTGCCGAAAGGGCCATCCTGGGGGCGATGCTCATCGATAACAATTACGCCAACGAAGTTTTTTCGCAAATCAGTTCGGAAGATTTTTACCGGGAAGCTCATAAACTAATTTCGACCGCTATCGATTTTTTGGTGAACAATGGCGGTGTAGCGGATATCGTTACTGTGTCCGGTCATCTGAAGAAGAAAAACGAGATCAAATTCGTCGGCGGCTATGAATACATCAACTCCTTGATCGACGGCATCCCCGCAAATCTCATCATCGGCGAGTATGTTAAAATAGTGAAAGACCGGGCGTCGCTCCGAAAAGTGATTCTCACCTCGATGGGCGTAATCAAGAAAGGCGTCGAGGCCAATGCCGATACCGAGAGTTTACTAAACGAACTTCAGGAAGATATCATAAAAATTTCCGAGGACCGGGTCAAAGCCGGATTTCATGCTTCCAGCGTCGTCGTCCCTGAAACCATGCAATTGATTGAAAATATACAGAAGCATGGAGATAGCGGGGGATTGAGAACAAGTTACGATGAACTGGACACCATGACCGGCGGTTTTCAAAAAGGCGACCTGGTGGTAATCGCGGCCCGGCCCTCGATGGGCAAGACCGCGTTGGCCCTCAATATTGCAGAAAATATTGCCAGGAGCGGCCACGCCGTGGGATTTTTCTCAATAGAGATGTCCAAAACCCAGATTATGATGAGGCTTTTGGCGGTGAAGTCGCGGATTAGTATGTCCGCCATCAGGAGCGGTAAGCCCCATTTTACCCAGAAAGAATGGAACGCCATCGAGTTGGCGGCCGGAGAATTGGAAGCGGCGAAGCTGTATATCGATGACTCCGCTACATTGTCCATTGTGGAAATGAAAACCAGGGCGCGGCGGTTAAAAAATGAGCGGGGACTCGATGTGATATTTGTCGATTACCTGCAGTTGATCAAGGTAACCGGCGATATGTTGCGGCGCAGTGATTCCAGAGCTCAAGAGGTCGCGGTAATCAGCGCATCATTGAAAGAGATTGCAAAAGAACTGGAGATTCCAGTAGTGGCGTTGGCCCAGTTAAACCGCTCGCCGGAACAGCGGGGGCCCAGAAAAGAGGGCGGCCCTAAATACCAATTATCGGACTTGAAAGAGAGCGGCGCCATCGAGCAGGACGCCGATGTCATCATCTTTCTTCACCGGGAAGAACAGAACGACAAAGATACGGAACGGAAAGGCGAGGCCGATGTGATTGTCGCCAAACAAAGAAACGGCCCGACAGGGAAAATCGTATTGGCTTACCAGGATAAATACACGAAATTCAGCAACCTGGAACGTATGGATACCGATTATTTGTAGCCGGTTTCCATGGGAAACAAAAAAAAATCGTCATAGTTGAAACTTTTTTTGTATTATGACACTCTACTAAATATACTGAAATGGAAGAGTTGATTGACGGATTAAAGAAGCGGGACGATGCGGCCTTCAAAAAGGTGATGGCTATGTATAAAAATAAAATATATAACTATCTTCGAGTGTTGGTCAACAATAACGAGCTGGCGGAGGAGTTGACCCAGGATACATTCGTGAAGGTGTATTTCAAAGCGCATACATTGCGGACGGAAAATTTTAATTCATGGATTTACACTATCGCTACGAACCTGGCCCGCAGCGAATTCAGGAAAAACAAGATCAAATATATGTTTTCCCTTGCCGATGTGAAAGAGGAAAACTTTTCTGTCAATCCGTCTTTCGATAGCGAAATTGTCATCGAGCAGTTGGTAGCCCGGTTGCCGGAAAAATACAGGATTCCGTTGGTGATGAAGGAGATTCAGAACTTCTCCTTCGACGAGATTGCCGCCATTTTGAAAAAGCCGGTGGGAACCATAAAAACATTGGTTTTCAGGGGCAAAAAACAATTGCGCGATTATCTCGAATCGCCAGAAGAAAATGATTCAATAAAAAAAAACAGTGATGGAGGAATAGGAGAAAATGCAGGAACTAGACCGTTTGCTGAAGCAAGTATCAATAGGTGACGAACTGAACGGCAGTTTCGAAAATGCCGTCTTTTCTAAAATCAAGAAAAAGAAAATGCACAGGCGTGTCGCAGTTGCCACGTCGGTGGTATTCGGCATCATGGGATTCCTATTCGGTTTTTTCCTGTCCACCCCCAATTCACAACCCCAGGGGCCCCTCCATGCCGGAAATCAAACCCATCAAGTGGAAACCATTGACAAAGAGGAGATTCCCGTTCTCGAAGATGTTTACTTCTCGTCTTATGACAGTCAATCCAATTACGCTGTGGAAACAGTGGCCTATCAGGAAGACGAGGGCGGCATCTAGCGGGACTTCGCATCTAAAGCGACAACGCATTCGTAAGTTGACAAATTGGCCTTGAAACCGGGGCGTTAGTGTGTTATTTATTATGTTTGCGACTAAACATTTTTAGAGGATGCATCGATGAACCGAATCATAATTGTTTTGATAGTTTGCGCCTGTCTGATTTTTCAGTCTCTGCCCTTGTTTTCGTTGGATGTGGAATTTCCCCTCATCCAGTCCCTCTCATATTTCCCCTATTGGGATAACCACGCCCTGGAGCAGGGTGATTTTTCTCTCGATCTTGACATGTATTATTCCAATACTTATGTGTTCGACAATGCCAGGACCATTGTCGCCGACATGGAATCGTCCAGCAATGTTGTCGGCTTGCGCTATGGTCTCAGCGACCGGTTGACGCTGGAGGCATATTACCGCGTCACCTTCTTTTTTGGAGGCTTCCTGGATTCGGTAATCATTGGCTTCCATGATATATTCGGCCTGAAGGTGGGCGGTCGCGATGCGTTCCCGGAAGGACTGGTGCAGCATTCTTACAAAAATTACTTTGCCTATAACGAAAATATGACCGTGTCGTCTCCATTGATCGCCGGCATCCTGGCGAATATCTATTCCGATGAACACTTCTTCCTCAATGTCCGCGTCTCGGTAGGCATTCCACTGGAATCCACCCCCGGATTTTCCAGTAACCGGCCGTTTCTTACCGGAGGCTTGCTGATGCAATACCGCACAGGCGACTTCAGTATCGATGCCGCCGGTCACGCCTCATTCTTCAAGACTCCCGACTGGCTGCTTCAAGAAGAGATACAGAATCACATCCTCGCCTCCGAGTTGAGGTTGCGCTTCCGTGGGGTGTTCGGCGGCCTGGTGTGGCGTAGCACACCGTTTTTGGAAGGGGATTTGGCAAATGCTGCCTACCTGATCTACCTTGGCTTCGATATCACTGATTTTCTTGAGTTCAGCTTCATCGAGGAATTCCCTCCCATGGACACGACCTCCGACGTAACCTTCCGGTTGAAATTCAAGATCGTATCCTCCGATTAAAAAATTCCTTAGCCTGGAATTCCTATTTCCCTTGCATTCTACGTAAATATCTGTGGAGGTATAAATGAATGCGCAGGATTTGTTGCTTTTCCGGCACAACGTCCAGAATGAAGGACATTTTTTCGCACGCTGGGCGGGAATTTTTATTGCTACAAAAAAGAGACCGGGAATCAAGGCGCGCTTCGTCTCCCGAGGACGCAAATATTCGGAAAATTATTGAGAGGAGGATTAAATGCTAGGTAATAGGGTTACTGGAAGAATGCCGTTGCTGTTTGTGGTATTTGTATTCATGGTATTTGGATTTCAGTTCATGGCGCAGGAGCCGGAAAAGCAGGAGCCGTTGAAGTATGAGGTGTCGGTAAATGTGATTGTCGTTCCGGTTTTCGCTGTGGACGCCAATGGGCAACCGGTTTCTGATTTGAGAGAAGATGAATTGACGTTATCGGTTAATGGTGAGCCGGTGAAGATTTCGCTCTTCCGTAGGTATGAATTTGACGACGAGGCGGACGTTAGCGAAGAGGTGAAACCAGAGCCGGATGAAGGCGTGGTGCAGGAAAAAGCCTCCGCTTTGTATCCGGGGCAGGGAGAACGGGTGAAATTTATCATTATGGATTCCATGTTCAATAGCTCCCAGGGATTCCGCAGGTCCAAAGATATCGCCGTCAATCTGGTCAAGGAGAAAACACCGGGAGACAGTTTCGTTATCATCGAGAACACCGCCCAGAGCGGGATCAAATATATTGCGGGTCCAGAGAGTGACCCGGAGGTTTTGATCAAGGAAATCAACAGTATGAAGACTCCGATAGATACCTGGTCCAAAGAGCTATATGCCAGCCGCAAAATGATGGACAATGTAGGATTCGACAGCCTTGCCGATCCCAGGGCGGAGAGCGAGACGTTCCAGAATGTGCAGAAGCATGCCATGAGTTCGGATAAAATGCGTTACCAGTCTGATATCAAGCGGTTTACCTCCGCCATGTCCCAATTTAAATACGCCCTCAAAACCATCAATAAACCAAAGGTGGTGTTTTTGATTTCCGAAGGAATTTACCGTGGGGCTTTCAAGAAGGATCTGCTCATCTCCCCTGGATCATTGGGAGAAATAGACAAAACCCATAATACGGGGGGAGGAATCGAGGATAAAGCGAAGATGTTTTCGTCGTTGTTCAAGCAGGATGCTCCCAATGTTTTCAGTGATAAGAATGTGTTCTCCACATTTTTGTTGAACTATTTGAAAGAGATTGTCCGCGCCGTCAATTATGGCGGAAGCGTTCTGTATACAATCAATCCGCAGCGTTTGAGCGATACGATGGACGATGGCCAGTCGGGGGAAATGAGTTTGATGTTTTTAGCGGACGAGAGCGGCGGCAAATATTTCGCTGGTTCCGAGCCGGTGGAGATTGTAAAAAGGATCAAACGGACCACCGCGGCATACTACGAATTGGTATTCTCGGCAAAAAGTGTTGCGGGCGACCAGATGGGATTGGTTGTAGACTGCAAGCGGGAAGGCGTAAAGGTACATACCTTGAATTACGCGGAAAAGGAAAAGCCGTATAGCAATATGGACCAGATGCAGAAAAAAATCTTCGCGTTGAATGTGGTAACCGGCGGCGATTGGAGCCGGATGGTGGGCAAGGTGGTACGCGTAAAATATAAAAAGATGCAAAAGCAAAAGAAGGGAAATGAAACCTTTCGGACTGTGGATGTTCAGATTCCTCCAAAAATGAAAAATAAAATGGCGGATATATTTGTGATCCAGATAGAGCCCAAAACTCACCAAACTCGAATCGATACCATGCGTAAGGTACTCGATGACAAATTCACATTCGTGGTCCGGGACAAAAAAGATCAGAAGCAGTTTTATGCGATTATCGAGCCGGGGAATACCTATTGTATTTATAACGAGATTCAATAAGCCGGAACTGGCCTACTCCCATATACCGGGGATTGCGGTTTTGCAATCCCCGCATTTCCCGGCTTCCAGATTGATGATTCTTGTGCTGTACCCGCTCCGCTCGATGAGCAATGAACCGCACTGATGGCAATGGGTGTGGGCCCAGGTGTCACTGGGGATGTTTCCTCCGTATAGATATTGGATTCCTTTCTCCTTTCCCACCTGGAGGGCTTTGAAAATACTGTTTTCCGGAGTGACGGCAACGCTCGTCAATTGATATTGGGGGAAAAACCGGGACACATGCCATGGAATTCCCGGGTTGGTTCCTGCGATAAAGTCTGCCATTTCGTGAATTTCAGCTTCGCTATCGTTGAGACCTGGGATTAAAAGGGTTGTCAACTCGATCCAGATTCCGGCTCCATGCATGCGCGCGATTGTCTCTTTAACCGGTTCCAACCGGGCCCCGCAATATTTTTTATAGAATTCAGCGGTAAAGGCTTTCAGGTCGATATTTGCGCCGTCGAGGTAGGGTTCGATCATGTCCAGCGCCTCTGCGGTCATATATCCGTTTGTGACCATAAAATTCTTCAGGCCCGCTGTCCTGGCGAGTTTTGCCGTCTCCAGCATCAATTCGAAATAAACGGTTGGTTCTGTATAAGTGAAGGAAATGCTCCGGCAATCGAATGCAATCGCGGTAGCGACCAATTCCGAAGGTTCGATAGCTTCCCCGAATAATTTTTCGTGTTGCACCATGGAAAGCGAATGATTCTGGCAGAATGTACACTTAAAATTACACCCCATCGCGGCTATAGAAAAAGATGTGGAGGAAGGAAGGCAATGATACAGGGGTTTTTTTTCTATTGGATCCGTATGGGTGGCCGCTACCCTGTGGTAATTCAGGGAGACCAATATCCCGTCTACATTCTTTCTTACTCCGCAGATCCCTATTTTACTTTTAGAGAGAAGGCACCGGTGGGCGCATAAATTGCATTTTACGACCTTTTCAGGTAAAAATTCAGCTAACAGCGCCGGTCTCACCGCAGATCCTTATTTTATAATATCTCCCGCAGCTTCGCTTCGATTTGGGCTCTGGGAACTGCTCCGGTGATTTGGGACCTCACGCTTCCGTTCTTTACGAAGAGTAAGGTTGGAACGCTACGCACCAGGAAGCGGGAAGAAGTTCTGGGGCTTTCGTTCACATTTATTTTCAGTATCTTCACCTGACCGTTATGGTCGGTGGCAATTTTTTTCAGGCAAGGCTCGATTAACCGGCAGGGAACGCAGGTAGGGGATGAAAAGTCAACTATAATTGCGTTGTTATTGTCATTGAGCAAGGCGTCAAAATTTGAGTCGTTTGCCGCTATTAATTCATTCATACAATTTCTCCTAAAAATTTTTATAATAAGATAAAATTTATCGACAAATATTCCTGCAACTTAAAATTGAGGATCATGGTTTTATTCTAGTATTAGTACCCAGATTCTGTCAAGATATAAATTAATAAATATTTCTTTTAAATAGTGGGGAAGTGAAAAGGTTTGATAATTCAGGCTTTTTGTACGTCATCGCCTTGCCGTCCAGCTATTTTTTTTCCGAAGACCTAAAAATGTTTGACTTTTTATTTCAAAGAAATATAATATTATCTTTCAGTGATGTTATGCCGAATAAATCAATGAAGTTTTTGTGGTGCTTGTATCAAAATCAGGAGATAATACCAGGAGGCGGTGAGATAAATGACTGGAGAAACAAATATGTCAGATATAGCTGATATGCCCGATATCCACGGGTATCGAATCGAATCGGTTTTAGGCCAGGACGGGAATGTAACATTATATAAAGCTGTGGATCTTGCCCTCAACCAGCTTGTGGCTATAAAAGTATTCAACCCTGAATTTTTCGCCGATGCCGGTTTCAGGGATATGTATTTTCAAGAGGTTGATAAAATAAAGGACGTACATCACCAGAACGTTGCCGCGATCCTCGATGTCATTCATGATGGCGATCGGCATTGTATCGTGATGGAGCACCTGGAATCCTCCTTGAAAAGTAGAGTGTCTTCGTCCGGCGGCGGTGCGGGGGGGCTTGTGCTGGAAAGTAATGTCGTCGGAGATGACGAAGATGATTTCGCAGCAGCTCCAGATGGGCCGGCAGGCAAGGGGTTAACCGCTGGCGAAGCCCTGGATGTCGCCCTACAGGTGGCTCAGGGGCTGAAGGTTGTGCATGGCCATGGCCTGGTTCACCGGAATATAAATTCATATAATATAATGTTCCGTCTTGATGGAACACCCGTATTGACCAATTTCGCCGTCATTCCAGCGGTGGGAGCCGGATTTAAACCGACTGCGGTCCAGCCCCCGTTAGATCCCCATTATATGAGCCCGGAACAGTTATCGAACGCCCAGGTGGATCCACGTTCAGACATATATTCACTTGGCATAGTATTGTTTGAAATGTTGACAGGTCGCCTTCCATTTGAATCCGATAGTAATGCGAGCGTTGCCGAAAAGCACCAATCGGCCTCGTTGCCTGAATTGCAAGGAGATTTGAAAAAATACCAGTTGTTATTGGAACAAATGGTGGCAAAGGAAACTGACTACCGGATCCAGAATGCGAATAAACTGGTTGCCCTTCTTGAAAATCCCGCTCAAGTCTCATCCGTACAGATGTCTCAATCACTAGACGAGGCGCATCCGCGTTTTGAATCGAAGCAACAGATTGAAGATTATACAAGACCGAGGGCCGACGTTCCTTCCGGCTCTGTTTCTCCGGAAATTCCATCCGAGGAACGCCGCTCGTTTCATAAAACGCCTTACAAAGAGGGGAAGGGAAAGTCGGGCTTTTTCTCTGATTTTTTCGCCGACCCGGTAAGAATCGTTTTGGTGGTGGTAGGTGTGTTTTTACTGGGATTGACCGCCTATTTTCTCCTTAAGAGCTCCGGAGGCGCGGTGGATGTTGATTCG
>JAHELQ010000429.1 GCA_024644125.1 Candidatus Aminicenantota bacterium
ACCGGGTCGATGCCTTGATCGTCATTCTCTTGATCATGGCCAGCCAGGCGATTCCGGCAAGCGCTATCAAAAAGACCGATAGTCAGGAAGGAGGCCCTCGCGACGCCAAAGTTATCTTCAATTTCCCGTCCACCTATTCGCTGGAAAAAGCCGACCGGACCATCAACCATGTGGTCGAGAAGATCATGGAGCAAAAGGAGAAATACAACGTGAGCCATATCTCCACCCGCGTCCGGCCCTTCTGGGGGATGGTCGAAGTGTATCTCGATCCGGATCCGGACAAACAATGGTACCAGGTCATTTACCGCAAAGTGTCTAACATCCTGGGATCGAGCGATTATCGCCGGTTATCCCGCGAGGAGTTGACAGAGGATATCAAGCGGTTGCTGCCGGTAATTCCCGGTGTGCGCATGCGGACTTCCTGGCGGGAGCAAGGTGCGGAGATGTCGGCGTTGACATATACTCTCCGTGGGTACGATACAGGTGTACTGGGTGATCTGGCGGACGAGCTGGAAAAACAATTGACGTTGGTGGAGGGTGTATTGAGCATCGAGACCGACATCGAAACCGGGAATGACGAGATTCATATCACCATGGACCGCGATAGAGGCTTCAAATTGGGTGTCAGTCCCAATTATCTGGCCCAATATGTGGCGTTCAATCTAAGGCGCCGCAAAATTTCAAATTTCCAGACACCCGAAAAGGAGATCCCGGTGTTTATCAAGTCGCGTCCCGACCAGCGGGAATATGTCGCCCAACTGAAAAACACGTTTATCCAGACCGAAAGCGGAGCGGAGACGACACTTGATTCTCTGGCAGATCTCACTTATCATAAAAGCCTGGGAACCATTAGCCGGGAGAACGGTAAGTCTTTCATGGAATTGAGGATTTTTACCGGCGAAGGGGATATGGAGGAAATTACCGGTAGAATCGAACGGATACTGAAGAATTTTCAGTTTCCCACCGGTTATTATTACGAAAAGGGTGAGCGGGCCCGGCGGTTTGAAGAGCAGAATCAGGATTTTGGCAGAGCGCTTCTTTTTTCCATCATATTTGTGGTGCTTATCATGGGCATCTTGTTCGAATCCTTCATTCTACCGTTGTCCGTTTTGGTGGCGATTCCGGCTGCGTTTGTCGGTTCTTTCTGGTTAATGCTCTTTACCGGTACCGCGATGGATATGATGGCCATGATCGGATTGGTGGTGTTGGTGGGTGTGGTGGTGAACAATGCCATTGTGCTGATCGATTTGATCAATCAATACCGGCAAACGGGCATGAACCGCGAGCATGCGATTCTTGTGGCGGCGATGCACCGGCTCAGGCCGATTTTGATGACGGCTCTCACCACAATTTTTGGATTGTTGCCGATGGCGGTTGGAAATACATCGTTTATCAATATACCCTATGCCCCTCTTGGGATCACCATGATTGGAGGATTGATCAGTTCCACATTCCTTACGCTGTTCGCGGTGCCTGTGTTCTATACCTATTTTGACGATTTGCGGTATTTTTGGATGAAGCTGATGCGCAAAGTATGAATTTTCATATCACGTGATAACTTTTTTGAAAAAAAGCGATTTTTATATTATATAAGTGCTGGGAAGGGGTAGATATGAAGACGGCGGAAGAAATTTTGAACGCCAAAGGCGGCGAAATAATCTGTGTCGAAGAAAACACGGTTGTGCGCGAAGCTCTGAAGGTCATGATAGCCAACCAGATTGCGGCGGTTCTTGTCAAGCGGGATAAAAAAATTGTCGGGATATGGACGGAGCGGGATTTGGTGGAGCATTGTGTCACTGAAGAATTCGATCCCAAAGAGAGCCTGGTGAAAGATTACATGGAAACCGAACTCACGGTCGCCCGGCACGATGAAACGCCCTACCAGTTGATGGACAAGATGCTGGGCAAGAGGCAACGGCATCTGTTGATCAAGAAAGGGGGGGAATTTATCGGGATTTTGTCGTCTGGAGACGTGGTCCGTGCTTGTATGCAAGAAAAGGATGATCAACTGCGGGCGATGAACGAGATGGTCGGTTGGGAATATTACGAAAATTGGAAGTGGGACCTGAGCAAGAAACCATCCATTATTCATAACCGGGAAGGACTGAGGGTCGATACTAATCCGGTTTAATTCCAGTCGGTGATTTTGGCCCGGGAAATGGCCGTGGCAGCTTTATTTATGATGAAAAGCAAGCAGGGCCGGGAAACGTTTTCCGGCGCCGGCCCTGATTGTCTGTATCGTTTTAGTTGGATTTTTCTAGAACCGTTTTCAATTCTTTTACATTCGCTTTAATAAAAGCCAGATCCACCGGGTGAAGCGCTTGCTGCATTTTTGTACTCTCAGTTGCCAGCGCACCGCACGCGGCCTTCAACTGTTCCTTTAACTGCGCCTTCATTTCTGCCGACAGGTTAGGATTTGAATCGATCTCTTCCAGGGCTTTGGCGAATTCCGCGTCGGCTCCCGTAATGGATTCCCCGTACACCAGCGCGCTATATCCCATGACAATCGTCTGGATCTTGACATAGAACGATTCGTCCCAGCCATGTTTTTTGAGGATGGCATTAAAATCGCCGCTGGCTCTCATCGCCTCCGGGATAGTGATATTTCCCTGTTTGGCATCCATTTTGGTGTCGAACTCTTTCATGTCCTGGGTAAGCGCGGGCAACGTCTTGATGAATCTTTCCACATCGCCTTTCTGCAAAGTTTGCTTCGGCGGCTCTTCGGCAATCGCAAAAGATGATATCATTAACAACGCAACGATTGATAATAGCAAAACATTCCGTTTCATTCTCGTATCCTCCAAAATTAATGTCTTTATTAATTGTAGTTCAAATGTCAGGTTGATGCAATACTATTTCTTTTATACCGCGGAACGGGTATAATGTAACGTTCGCCGGGATTTGGCGGAATCCGCAGCTTTTTGCGAATGATCGCCGAGGAGAGGCCGGAGGCGAGGGGGAAAGGGATTCGGTAAATGGTCGAAAAATATCGCTATCAAATGGTTTCAATCGAGATTACGCTATTCGCCAGGAGATTGGCATCGATTATGCTGGGCAATAGTATCGAGCATGTATGACGATATGGAGGTACATCATGTTGAAAAAACTATTTGTGTTTGTCATTGCGATTGCGATACTATCGAGCGTGAGTTTGATGTCCGACGATTTTAAGGGAAAAGGTCCGCGGCGCGGCGATGGAACCGGGGATTGCCGGTTCATCGATGAAAACGGCGACGGGATCAACGACAACTTCAGGGATCATGACGGCGACGGAATTCCCAATCATGACGATCCAGACTGGACCCGCCCCGGCGACGGCAGCGGTTATAAAAATGGTCAGCAACAGAATCAGCGGAATAGAATCAATACTCGCAATCAGAACAGGATTTCCAATAGAAACACTTTCCGCAACAATGGACAGGCTGGATCCGGTACCTGTGACGGCACTGGATTTCAGAATACCCGCGGCGGTAATCGCAACGGCAACCGTAGAGGTTAATTGTAATGAAACGAAATGAGGGAGGAGCGGAGGACGCTTCTCCCTTTTTTTTAATGGAGTATTCGATGAAGCGTGTGATTGTTTTGATGATGTTTTTGTTTTTAGTGAGCGTGACGAGTCTTGTGGGGAGTTTGGGGGTCGATGTCCGCTACGATGGCTACTACAGTAACAATATCTTTTTTAATGCTTCGGGAGTAACAGATTATGTTTCGGGCCTATCGCTCGCTCTCGACTATACTGTTCGGAATTTCAGTCTATTCTCGGATTTTTCCGCATCGATATTCCGGGACAACAGTGATTTTAATTCCTTCAAAATCGAACCGGGCATCGAATATCTGAAATATCTGAAAGGGCGGAATTATCTCTACATCACTGCCGGCTACACAGTCCTCGGTTACCGTGAATTGTTCACTGATTTTAACTATCATGGGCCTTTCGGAGAGGTGGGTTTGAAGTATTATATCGGCGCCTCGTTTTTAGTCAAAGGGGGGTATAGTTTTCAGCAAAGGAATTATCCGAATTTTTCTTCGTTCGACTTCAACAACCACACCCTATTTCTGGAAGCGAATCGGTTTTTGAAATCCAATACGACACTAAGGCTGAAGGCCGGCCTCAATTTTCGACATTACCCCCACATTTCCGGGGACAATGGCGAAGCCGTGGAGGAGTCCGTACTCTTTCAGGGACCCGGCGGCGGCAAGGGGCCGGGGAAACAACCGGAGCCCGTACCGCCGGTCGAACCGGAGATCGCTACCATGAGCATTCCCAATGTGTTCGCCTCTTTCCGGGTCGCACAGGGATTCGGTACCAATGTCGGCCTGGTGGGCGAATTGGAATTGCGAAAGAATTTCCAGGGCCTTCAGGACGCGGGGCAACTCATCGAAAATTCCTATGTGATCTACCCTTACAATGACGATTATCTCTGGGACGGTCAGCGGTACAGCATCTATTTCAACGCCATTCCCGCCGGGGAAGTTACATTGAACACATCTCTCTCTTTTTATAACAAAAATTACCAGGGGATCTATATAATGGATGCCGAAGGAGTCGTCGTCGAACCGTATCTACAGCGGCGGGACCGTATGGTTCAGGTGGAAGTGAAGGTGTCGCGGCAATTCAAGCAATTCAACCTGTATATTTCCGGTCTTATGAGGGACAATCGTTCGAACGACGAATATTTCATCTACAAGTTATGGTCTGTGTCCACGGGAATCGATTTTTTGTTCTAGATTAATCACCTTGCGGGCAACGGTCTTCCCCTAAAATTGTCGATGATATCGTAGCGCTCATCGAGGTATTTTTACGTTTATTTTTTTTAGGCGACAGCAGCGTGAACTGGGTGAACAGAACAATAAATACTATAACTGCTCTAATCATATTTCCAGTATACACCCGGATTATTTTTTTTAGTAACATTTTCACAACAGGTTGGATTTTGTAAAAATATAAAGGTTTTTGTAAGGAAAGACCTTCTTTTTGAAAAT
>JAHELQ010000430.1 GCA_024644125.1 Candidatus Aminicenantota bacterium
TCATTACGATCATTATGGGCGCCTGGAACAGGCGCCCTAATTTATTTCCGCCTAAACAGTTTTCTAAATGACTCGAGTAGGTCGGTTATTGGGCGTATTGGGCAGAGATAGTCGCACCATGGGCGTTTTACCAACAGCGCCGATACCAGGACAAGCCCCAATAGAATAAACAGAAAAAGCGAACCCGCCAGGTGAAACAGCGCGCCATACACCTCATAATTGAACTGAACGGGATTGACCAGCGCCAGGGCCGATATTACCAGGAACAAAGCCAGTATCCGTTGAGTCCAGCGTAGAACCTGATGAAGGAGCGGTGGTAAAGTCAATTTGGCTCCGCCGACGGCGCCAAGCGTTTCCTGAACGGCGCCAAACGGGCACACGCGGTCGCAATACAGATTTTTTCCTTCCAGCAGGATAAAAAACACCGTGAACGCCGGCAGTAGATACCAATAAAGATGGGTTTGCCATGCGGGCCAGATTCCCAACAACATATTGTTGACATGGATCAAGGTCAAGGGCCTGTTGAACGCGAAGCCCAGGATACCGAGGGCAAGAAGAAGAGTCGCCCAGCGCGCGGTTCGCTTGTATGGGAACCAGGAGCGTGTCCCGAGAAACGCCAGAAGGAAAAGTAGAATCAAACAAATCTCCGGGAGGCCGAAGGTGATCGCGGGCGATGGCTCTTCCAACGCCCTGAAACCCATCGCATTGGATGCGATGTTGCGTAACCCCCGTCGCGCTGCATCCGCCAACGCGCGAGAAGTGGCGGTAGCACCGGTTACTCCATCCATGTCTTCTCCGGGGATGAAACAATCGATATATTTTTTCCCCTGAAGGGATCGCAAAAAATTCCTATCCAACACGCGGCGCATGTAAGAGGGCGTTTCCGAATGATCCACCACAACAACATTGGTGACATATCCAGCCAATCCGGCGGCAACAACCACTGTTACCGGACCGCCGAATCCCTGTCCTTCAGCGACAGCCGCGTAACCCGACAGCATTTCCCTCTCTTTTTTGGTCCATACGGAATACACTCCGTCCCCCACCGGCTCGATCCTCGAACTTCCGGGCATAGCCTGGTGAATAAAAGGCGTCGCATCCATCGCGGACCGGAACGTTCCCACAAACCAGGCGGCCGCCACCAATAATATGGTAACAAGCCCCAATATCAGCTCACGTTTTTTATTCTTATTATGCATCACGATTACCGAACAATGTAGTTGCCCTGATATTTGTTCCAGGTGTCGTCGAAGTCGGGAATTTCCTGGGGAATGGGCCGGACATCCACCCAGTTTTTGACGACTTTATTCTGTTCATCCAGATGAATTTCCAAAACCTTTTTGTCCAGAGGAGAATCGAAGGGATTCAGTTCAAATTTCCAATCCTCTTCCATCCCCCGGCAGGGCAACTGGCCTTCCGAACCGGCCACCATGAAGGAGCCGCGGCTCTTGCCGTTTTTGGAAATATATTCTTCCACCGATTCCAGAATGAGGATATGGGTCAGACATAGATCGATGTTTTTGAACGCTTCGGGTAAGTCCGACATCGCCTGGATTTTCATCTCGTTTTCCAGACGATAATGGAGATTCCACGCTTCGATCACCGCCCGTTTGATCTTCTTGATGTCCCTGAAATGACCGGCCGCCAGGGTCATCCGCTCCTGCATGTCGCGTCGGGACTCACGGGTGGCGGTTTTACTTCCGCTTCTGACATCCACAACCCGTTTGGCGAAAAGAAACTTGCGGCTGATCTTTTCTTTGGCGAGTCTCAAAAACTCGCTCACTTCGATGGGCACCGCATTGTACCGTTTGGCAATGTACAGGGCGCTGCGAATGGCTCCCACCTGTCCGGCGTTCAAAGAGGAGCCTCCGGGTGGATACACTCCCTGGCTGCCGTTGATTTCCCCTACCGGAAACAAGTGTTTCACATTGGATTCCCACCATATATTGCTCTTTAGGCCGCCATTGCAATGATGGGCGCACAAACCGATCTCCAGGTATTCGCGGGCCAGGTTGACCTCCATCCCCTTGAACATCTCGACCAATTGGGGATTGAGATTCTGAAGCCGCTGGAACGGATTCATCAGGGCGGCGCTGGAGGCTTTCAAGTACGCCAACGATTTTTCATCCAGTTGGTTCAACGAAAAGCCCTTCAACGGACCTGTTACTCCGGGATTACGGGAATAATCCAAAAACACACGTCTGTTTTTGCGGACAATCTCACGATACACCAAAAGATCAATCAACGATGCCCCGGGATAATTTACAGTGCGGGGATCGAACACCCATTGGCCTCCCTTCTGGAAAATAGTATTGGCCAAAACCCCTAAATCGGGGAAAAAATTGCTCAAGAATTCCTGCTCGTCATTGCCGTCCTGGTCGGTGGATACATATCTGGGGATGACATGCTGCATCGAACCGGTAATCAATGTTTTGTATTTCAACGACGACAGGCCGAATTGACTCTCCATCAAATTATTGGCGATGGCCCCCGCTTCGATGGCCATGCCCATAGAGCCCTTTTGGGATTCGGGATAGGTGGAATATTTGTAAATACCTCCCGGTCCTCCGGTGGCCATGACGATATTCACCGCGTTAAAGACCACAAAACCGAGGTTTTCCGATTCCACAGTTTTTTTATCAATGGCGATAGCTCCGATCACATGCCGTTCGTCCCCTTCGATTTTTGTCAATAAAGAGATTACTTCGTGTTGATCCATTATTGGAATTTCCAGCGCCTTCACCCGTTTGGCCAGAGCGGAATAGATCCGTCTGGAGGTGTCTGGACCCGCGGTGGTACCGCGTTGGCGGGGGTCGTGATCGCTCTTGAAGCCGATATACGCTCCAAACCGGTCATGTGGAAATGGAACGCCGAGATTTACAAGATTGAAGAACGCCTGGATGGATCCTTGCGCCTCGCATAGGGCGATATCGCCATGCATTCCTTTGCTGTTGAATAGATCGCTCGCCATATCCATTGGAGAATCCAGATCGATGCCCGCCAACGACATTTTATAGTAGGCCTGTTTATCTCTTCTGCAACCATTGGCTGCGCCGCCGTCCAATTGACTTGTAACGATGGCGATATTTGTCTGCCCCATTTCATATAATTGCATAGCGGCGGTCAAAGCGGCGGGACCGCTGCCGATTATCAGCGTATTTAGCGAGTAGAGGGTGAAGAACATTTCGTCCACTTTAATGATTTCTTTTCTCATGATTATCTCCAATAAAAAGAGTAAATATTGACCTGGCAATCACGCGGTCTCGTTGACACCTCGTTTTTTTTACAAAGTCCATCATTGTATACTAGCAATATATGATTTCAATTAGAGAATGTCAAGGGAAATCGGCTATGTAAAATAATTTTTGACCACTTTGCGAAAACCGATTAAAAATTCATGATTCCAATTTTTCGCAAGCCAAGGTACGCGGCTCCGAATACGCCTGCCGAATCTCCCAGCTTCGCTTTGAGAATGGGAATAGGTCCCCGCGGCACTCCGAAAATCGCTTCTTCCATAAAAGGAGGAACCTGTTCATACCAAATCGGAAGATTGGAGACTCCGCCTCCCAGGATGACGGCCTGCACATCCAGAAGATTGATGGCATTGGCGAAAAACATCCCCATCCGACGAACGCTGTCTTCGAACAATTCTTCGGCTGCCGCCTCCTGTTTCAGATAGAGTTCATAAATATCCCGGACTTCCAATTCAAGACCGGTCGTCTCCAGGAAACGGCGCGTGAGGCTTGATCCAGAAAGATAGGCTTCTGCGCATCCACGTTTTCCGCATCCGCACAAACGGCCGTCGAATTGGATGCAGGTATGCCCGAATTCCGCTCCCCCGCCGGTCGGCCCGGTATACAACCGGTTATCCAGAATCAAACCGGATCCCAGGCCAGTCCCTAAAATCACAGCCAACACATGGCTATAGGTTCCGGCGCACGAAGAGAAAAATTCCGCCAGCGCCAGGCAGTTGGCATCGTTCTCGATCACCAGGGGAACCTGTAACCGTTTCTCCAGGCTGGAAACAAACCCCGGAGTTTCGTAGGCCGGGGAATTGGACGCCCCATAAATCCGGTCGTCTTTCTCCACATAAACGCCGGGCGTACCTATTCCTACTGCCTCATACCGGTAATCTCCCGCGGTTTTTGCTATCACCGCCTCTATGTTACGAAGCACACGGTCAACACCGAACGAGGCTTCGGCCGGGATTCGCTCCCTGGCTACGATTTTCTGTTCGTCATCCAGCAGAACAGCTTCGACCTTCGTTCCGCCTAAATCAATTCCCACAACAAATCGTTTGTTCATGACAATCACACCCTTGTACTTCCGAGTGTATTAAATTATCATGAATTTGCGCCGGACGCAACAAAAAAAAGTCTACACCTCCTTTTTAGTAGGGCTTATTTTTTGTTTTCTCCTTTTTTTCCTTCCGTTTCTCTTTAAGGGTTTTTTTGGGATTCTTCTTGGGTTCGTGCTTAACTTTTGGTTTTTCAGGCATTGTGTAACCTCCCAACTATTAAGTAACACAATTGGAGGTAATTTACAAAATGAATATAATCTTTTTTTAGCGCAGCTATCAACACTCATCCTCCAATTCGCCGAGGATCGCTTCCAGTCCATGCTCGTCGATGGCTCCGTCGCTAAAATCACTTACGGTAAACTCCCGCTCCTCTTTGCGGCGACAATGATCGATCACCGATTCGAGGCTCGATCGTAGCAGTTCCAGTAAGCGTTCGATGCGAAGTTCGCCGAATTGGCCTTCGTTATAAGTGACTGTCAATACAAACCGTCCGTCCCGCACCAATCCATCGATCTCGATTGCTTGCGATCTCCCCTGGCATTTATCGCGGCTGTCTCTCGCAGGCACCGGAATGAGTTCAAATTCCCCCGCCGCCGTGTCATCCAATTGCCCCAGATAATTGAAGGCGATGGGCGGTTCGGGGACGACTAATCCCTCCCCTTTCA
>JAHELQ010000042.1 GCA_024644125.1 Candidatus Aminicenantota bacterium
TGACCTGATCACTCCGATCGCTATGGAGAAAGGTTTGAAGTTCGCAATTCGTGAAGGCGGCAGAACGATTGGAGCCGGCTCCGTTACCGATATTATCGAGTAAAAAATGGCTAAGAGCGAGAAGAGATTAAAAGTGCATTTGAAGTGTACTGAGTGTAGTAGGAAAAACTACTCAACCTATAAAAATAAGCAAAATACTACTGAAAAATTGGTTCTTAACAAATATTGCCCCTATGATCGTAAACATACGGAGCATAAGGAGGTAAAATAGGTCAGTAGCTCAATGGTAGAGCACCGGTCTCCAAAACCGGGTGTTGGGGGTTCGAGTCCCTCCTGACCTGTTTTATTTGAAATATGGGAAAGAAAGAAAATATATTCAGGCGAATAAGGAATTATATTGTTGACGTGAAGGGTGAGTTAAAAAAAGTCACCTGGCCGACGAAAAATGATTTGTATAAGACTACCATTGCTGTAATTGTTTCATCAATTTTATTTGGAGTTTATCTATTTGCAGTTGATTGGATTTTCTCAAAAGTTATCCAGCAGGTTATCAGCTCGTTTTAATCCGGGTCTAAAATGTCAGCTAAGCAATGGTATATCATTCATGTGTTCTCAGGTTCGGAAGAATTTGTAGTTAAAGCTCTAAGTGAAAAAATTCGCAAGTACAAAATGGAAGACCAGATTGACGACATTGTCATCCCCAAGGAAAATGTAATTGAGATCAAGGATGGCAAAAAGGTAGTCAGCGAAAAGAGATCCTTTCCTGGATATATCCTGGTAAAAATGGTTATGAACGACAAGAATTGGTATTTTATCAGGAACACCCCGAAAGTTACCGGGTTCGTTGGAGCCGGTAAAAAACCGAAACCGCTTTCTGAAAAAGAAGTAGCCACAATCTTGAAACACATTGAAACCACCCAGGTTACCCCCAAACCAAAATATCACTTTGAAGTCGGTGAAGCTGTAAAAATTATCGACGGTCCATTCCTCAATTTCAATGGTGTGGTTGATGGTGTTCAGGAAGATAAGAATTTGTTGAAGGTTACGGTAACTATTTTCGGTAGACCTACTCCAGTTGACTTGAATTTTTTACAGGTTGAAAAAATTTAGGAGATTTATAGATGGCAGCACCAAAAAAGAAGAAACAGGTTATTAAAACATTTAAACTTCAGTTGCCTGCCGGTAAGGCCACTCCAGCGCCTCCGGTCGGTCCTGTTTTGAGTCAGAATGGCTTGAACATTATGGAGTTTGTGAACCAATTCAATAAAGCGACAGCCAAAATGGAAGATGGTATGATTATTCCGGCTGAAGTTTTGGTTCACCCGGATAAAACGTTCACTCTCAATCTTAAAACTCCCCCGGTATCCTATCTATTGAAAAAAGCTGCCGGAATTATGAAAGGTTCCGGTGAACCGAATAAAAATAAAGTCGGTCGTTTGACAGAAAGCCAGGTGGAAGAAGTTGCGAAATTGAAAATGCCGGACTTGAATACTGATAACATTGAGCAAGCGAAAAGGATCGTGAGAGGTTCGGCAAGAAGTATGGGACTGGAGATAAAAAATGGGTAAGAAGAGTAAAGCTTATGTCAATGCAAAAGAGAAAATCGAAGAAAGAGAATATTTCATAGACGAAGCTGTATCATTGTTGAAAGAGATCAAATCCTCTAAATTCGATGAATCTATTGATATTTCCTTGAGACTCGGTGTTGACCCCAAGTATCCTGATCAGATGGTCAGGGGAACAGTTGTGCTGCCCCATGGTACTGGAAAGGTAAATAGAGTTCTTGTCGTCGCCTCTGGCGAAAAGCAAAAAGAAGCTGAAGAGGCAAATGCCGATTATGTTTTTGGAGAAGAGGTTGTAGATAAAATTCAAAAAGAGAATTTTTTCGACTATGAAGTCATTGTGGCAACTCCAGATATGATGAAACACCTCGGAAGATTGGGTAAATTGCTGGGTCCCAAAGGCCTGATGCCAAGCCCGAAAGCAGGTACTGTCACCTTCAATTTGAAAGATACAATCGAGGAAATCAAAAAGGGCAGGATAGAATTCAAAGTTGATAAGACCGGCATTATTAATTCCAGCGTCGGTAAGATTTCGTTCGATGAGAGTAAAATTGCAGATAATATCAAAGATTTTGTGGGTGCGATACTGAAGGCAAAACCTGTCGCTTTGAAGGGCAAATATGTCCGGACTATTTATGTCAGCTCTACCATGAGCCCTTCGATAAAACTCAATGCGCAGGAATTTGAGAAATAGGCAAGGAGGATCCTTATGACAAGCGTAAAGACACTCAATGTTAACCGTAAAAAGATAGAGGAGCTTTCAGAGATTTTCTCTAACAGTGGAGTATACCTGTTTGATTATCGAGGGCTAACTGTAAAGGAATTGGAAGGTCTCAGAAAACGCATGAAAGCGCATAATGCCGGTGTGCGGGTAATCAGAAATAGGCTTGCTATTAAATATTTTGAAGAAACGAAGAAGGATGCTGGCCGTGATATATTTTTTGGGCCAATGGCTGCTGTTTATGCTAACGAAAAATTTGTGGAAGCTGCGAAAGAAATTGTTGATTTTGAAAAAGAATCAAAGAAAATCAATATTAAATCCGGTTTTATTGAACAGAAATTTATGTCCAAAGACCAGGTTGTTTCCGTTGCAAAACTCCCCGGCAAGGATCAATTAAAGGCTCAAATCGCGTTCTCGATTTTATATCCTCTGAAAAAAATGGGGATGGCGTTATCCGCTCCATTGTCCAACATGTTGATTCTAATGAAAAATTTAAAAGATAAAAAAGCAAAAGAAGGAGAAGAATAATGGCTGAAATTACAAAGGAAGATTTTTTTAAACATCTAGATGGATTAACTGTCCTCGATTTGGCTGATTATATTAAAGAATTTGAAGAGAGATATGGAATTAAAGCCGAAATGGCAGCCATGCCGGTTGCTGGCGCTGCCGTTCCTGCTGCAGCAGCCGAAGCCGAAGAAGAAGAAAAAACGGATTTCGATGTTGTCCTGAAAAATGTAGGACCGAAAAAAATTAATGTAATTAAAGTAGTTAGAGAAGTTACCGACCTCGGCCTGAAAGAAGCAAAAGAAGTTGTGGATAAAGCACCCAGTAATGTAAAAACTGGCGTATCCAAAGAAGAAGCCGCAGAGATCAAGAAAAAGTTCGAAGAGGTAGGAGCTGAGATCGAAATAAAATAAATGGCGTTAGATAAAACTTTTTTAACTAAAAAAAATTGAAGGGTTTAGTATGCAAAAAAAAAATAACTATATTAATAGGATAAGTTTCTCTAAAATTGACAGTCCTATCGATATACCAGATTTATTGGAAATACAGAAAAGATCATATATGATCTTTCTGCAATTGGATGAACTGCCGGAAAAAAGAAAAAATATCGGAATACAAGCTGCTTTTAAGTCGATATTTCCTATTTTTGATTTTAAAGAAACCGCTATCCTAGATTTTGATTCGTATTCTTTGGGTGATTGGACATGTAAATGTGGATACCTGGAAGGAATCGAAAATTCCAAACCCTTTTGTAAAAAATGTGGAAGTTTATTAAGTTCTGAGGTGCGGGCAGGCCGTCATTCGGTTTGCCCCGAGTGCGTCAGCATGGGGACTGTCGAGAAAAAAAATTGCCCCCGTTGTGGCGATCAGGTCAGATTAAAGATAAAATACTCCCCCGAAGACTGTCTCGACAAGGGATTCGATTACTCAATTCCATTAAAAGTCAAGCTGCGATTAGCCCTCTATGCAGAGGATAAAAAAGGCAAAAAGGCGATTAAAGACGTAAAAGAGCAGGAAATCTTTTTTGGCGAGATACCATTCATTACGGAAAGGGGAACTTTTATTATCAATGGCACTGAACGCGCCGTTGTCTCCCAGTTGCAAAGGTCCCCCGGCGTTTATTTCCTCCCTGGAAAATCAAGGGGGGAATATACCGCGAAAATTATTCCTGCTCGTGGCGCATGGATAGAATTCGAAGAAAAACTGAATCTTCTTCAGATCAGGCTCGATAAGAAGACTAAAAGAATCAATGTAACAACATTTCTCAAGGCAATGGGACTGGCCGACGATTTCGAGATTCTTAAAAAATTCTATACCATTGTGGATGCGAAGGTTGAGAATGGTATTTTTTATTTTCGTAGTTCCCGGTTTCTAAAGGATGCTCGTTTAACCGCCCCTGTGTTCGATAAGAGTGGAGTCGAAGTCCTCCCGATTGGCTCAAAATTGATGATCAAACATATCAAAGATTTTGAAAAAATGGGAATCGATTTTCTTCCCGTCGATATCGAAAATCTGGAAGATTTATATGCCGCTGACGATTTGGAAAATATCCTGAGACTTAACGAACCAATATCCACAGTTCAAATTAAAAAATTGAGAAAGATCAACACCGAATTCAAAGTGTTTTTCCCATATAGCGATGAAGAAGAATTCGGTCCGATGGTTGCATACACCCTTCGGAAAGATAAAAAGAAAAAGGATGTAGAAATAACCGAGAAGGTTGTAATTCAGAGTGAAAGTGAAATGGACGACAAAGTCTCGAAGAATCAGGGAGACGCTTATATTGAAATTTTCAAAAAATTACGTCCCGGTGAACCTGTAACTCTGGAAGGTTCAAAAAAATTCTTCGAGAATATGATGCGTGACCCACGACGGTATGATCTGTCTTCGGTTGGGCGTTTGAAGTTGAATATCAAATTGAGATTGAAGAAAGATCATAACGAAGATGTTTATGTTTTAACCGATGAAGATCTGGTTGAAATCATTCGTTATTTCTTGAGATTAAAATACGATAGAACCGGCAGAATGAGTGTGGATGACATTGATCACCTTGCAAACCGAAGGATCCGTGCTGTTGGCGAGTTGGTTGAAAACGCCTTCAGAATAGGCCTTATGAGGCTTGAGAAAATAATCAGGGAGAGAATCACCAACGCTGCCGATATCTCGATTATGTTACCCAGAGAATTGTTGAATACCAAACCGGTATTTGCGGCTCTCAAAGAATTTTTCGGTACATCTCAGTTATCCCAGTTTATGGATCAAACCAACGCTCTAGCAGAAACAACTCACAAACGGAGAATTTCCGCTTTGGGTCCTGGAGGTTTGAACCGAGAACGGGCCGGTTTTGAGGTTAGAGACGTTCATTCCTCTCATTATGGAAGGATTTGCCCTGTAGAAACTCCTGAAGGCCCGAACATCGGTTTGATTTCATCACTAACGACATACGCACGGGTTAATGAATATGGCTTTATTGAAACACCGTACCGGAAAGTTGAAAATGGCCGTGCTATCAATTATTTTAAAGTTATTTACCCGGGGGATTCTGATTTTGAAAGCCAGGGGCTGGTAAATGAAGATGATCTGATGGAAGCTGTTGAAAGATTACAAAAAGAAGGCAAAGAGATCCCGATTGCGCAGTATCATCCTTTTTATCTGACAGCCTGGGAAGAAGAGGGATATACGATTGCCCAGGCGAACGCTCTTCTCGACAAAATTGGAAATCTTACCGCCAAAAAAGTCAATGCCCGTAAGGGTAGTGAAACAATCCAGATCGCTCCCGAAAAGGTCGAGTATATGGATATCAGTCCTAAACAGATCGTTTCTGTTTCCGCATCCTTGATTCCATTCCTGGAACATGACGATGCCAACAGGGCGTTGATGGGTTCAAACATGCAGCGTCAGGCTGTTCCATTGGTAAATCCGGAAGCACCGATCGTCGGTACTGGCATGGAACATAAGCTGGTGAAGGATTCCGGTGTCGATGTCGTTTGTAAAAGAGCTGGAACTGTGATGAATGTCGATGCTGAAAGAGTAATTATCAAAGCCGATCATTCCGGGGTATTTAGCGACATTGGAGCCGATCTATACGAATTGAAAAAATATAGACGTTCGAATCAGAACACATTGATTAATCAGAGACCGTTGGTAAAGGTTGGGGACCGTGTTGAAGAAGGCCAAATCCTTGCCGATGGACCGGCATCCGACCAGGGTGAATTGGCATTGGGTAGAAATATTCTAGCAGCATTTTTACCCTGGCGCGGTTATAACTATGAAGATGCTATCATACTGAGTGAAAATCTCGTTAAAAAATCGGTTTTCAATTCGATATACATTGTTGAAGAAACCGTAGAAGCACGGGAAACCAAACTTGGAAAAGAAGAGATAACCGCTGATATTCCCGGGGTTTCTGAACATATATTAAGAAATCTGGATGAAACTGGAATTGTGCGCATCGGCGCGAAAGTCAAACCTGGTGAAATCCTGGTTGGAAAAGTGTCGCCAAAAGGTGAGACTCAGCTTTCACCTGAGGAAAAATTGTTGCGCGCTATCTTCGGAGAACAGGCTTCTGAGATTAAGGACACATCCCTGTATTGTCCTCCCGGAGTCGAAGGAACTGTAATCGACGTAAAAATCTTTACAAGACGTGGATTAAAGAAAGACGACCGTGCTGTCGAAATAGACGAGCTTGTCATTTCTAAACTGAAGCGGAACTTTGACGATGAAAAGAAAATACTGAATAATGATAAAATTGAAAAAATTAAGATTCTATTGAAAGACAGCACGTTTGATTCGCCTTTCTTATTTGGCGGGGAATCATATTCAAAAGATAAACCAATTCCTTCCGAGGTGTTTGAAAGCCTGGACGAGGAATTGTTAAAACCACTAAAAAAGAGTTTGGATGTGGACGATTTGCATGAAGTGCTTGAAATTGAAGCCAAAACAAAACTTCATATCGAGGCCCTGAGTCAGGAACTCGAGGATAAAATCGACCAGATGAAAAGAGGAGATGAATTCTCTCCCGGTATCATCAAAATTGTAAAGATATTGATCGCCGTTAATAGAAGAATATCTGTCGGTGATAAAATGGCCGGACGTCATGGAAACAAAGGTGTTGTTTCCAAGATTTTACCGGCGGAAGATATGCCCTTTCTTGAAGATGGAACTCCTATTGATATTATATTGAATCCCCTCGGCGTACCTTCGAGGATGAACGTTGGGCAGATTTATGAATTGCTGTTGGCGTGGGCCGGTAAATTGTTAAACAATTACTATGAAACTCCGGTTTTTACATCGGGATCGGAAGAAGATGTAAAAGCTCACCTGGCGCTTGCCGGTCTACCTGATGATGGAAAAGTCGTATTGTATGACGGTATGTCCGGTGACACTTTCAAAAACAAGGTAACAGTGGGTTATATGTATATTATGAAATTGGAACATATGGTTGATGACAAGATTCATGCCCGTTCCACTGGACCCTATTCCTTAATCACCCAACAGCCTCTGGGAGGTAAAGCCCAGTTTGGTGGCCAGAGAGTCGGCGAAATGGAGGTATGGGCGTTCGAAGCATATGGCGCTGCATATATCCTTCAGGAGATCCTGACTATCAAATCCGACAATATCAGTGGTAGAAATGAAATTTACTCTGCGATTGTCAAAGGAACTATGGACTTTAACCCAGGTTTGCCGGAATCGTTTAATGTGTTAATGAAAGAATTAAAAAGTTTGGCTCTTAACTTTGAGCTTATCAGAAAAGACAGTTCAAGTGACGAGAGCAAACTAAAGGAAAACATTCAAAATATCCCTTAAGGAGTTATTATGCAAAGACTTAGGAAAGATAAACAAGATGTAAATATAATGGAAATCACCAAAGTTAAGATAAGTCTAGCTTCTCCTGAGGTGATACGTGGGTGGTCATCCGGCGAAGTGACTAAGCCGGAAACGATAAATTACAGAACGTTCAAACCTGAGAGAGATGGACTTTTTTGTGCGAAAATATTTGGTCCTACCCAGGACTTTAGATGTTTGTGCGGAAAATACAAGGGTTTAAAATATAAAGGCATTGTATGCGAAAAATGTGGAGTTGAAGTAACACTTTCCTCTGTCCGCAGAGAACGGATGGGGCATATTGAATTGAATTCCAAGGTAGCCCATATCTGGTTTTTTAAAGGTATTCCATCCAGAATTGGTGTATTACTCGAAATTACTGCTAAAGAACTTGAACATATCATCTACTTCGAAAACTACATTGTTTTAGATCCAAAAGATGTCCCTAACCTGAAATTCAAACAGATTCTATCTGAAGAGGAATATATCGATTTAGTCGGCCGTTATGGACACGGTACCTTTGATGCCGGGATGGGCGCGGAGGTCATTTATGATCTTTTGAAATTAATTGATCTTGGAAAAGAAGTTGCTGAGCTTAAATCACGCTTGCGTGTGGAAAAATCCATCCAAAAAAAGAAAAATATGGCGCGCCGCCTAAAATTGATGGAAGAATTTTTGCACTCCGGGAATCGTCCGGAATGGATGATCCTCGGCGTTGTGCCTGTATTGCCCCCCGATTTGAGGCCATTGGTGCGCCTGGATGGTGGACGATTTGCTTCTTCCGATCTCAATGACCTGTATCGCCGAGTCATCAATAGAAATAACCGTTTGAAACGGTTGCTGGATCTAAAAGCGCCAGAACTGATTATCAAAAACGAGAAACGAATGCTTCAGGAAGCTGTAGATGCGTTATTTGATAACCAGAAAAGAAATAAGAGCTATATGAGTTCGCAGAAGAGGCCCTTGAAATCCCTGTCTGATTCACTAAAAGGTAAGCAGGGACGATTCAGGCAGAATTTGCTTGGAAAACGTGTCGATTATTCGGGCAGATCGGTAATTGTCGTGAATCCAAAATTGAAGTTGGACGAGTGTGGTCTTCCTAAAAAAATGGCTTTGGAGTTATTTAAGCCATTTATTTACAATAAACTCGAAAAGAAAGGCATGGTTACTACTCTTAGGGTCGCAAGAACCTGGGTGGAGGAAAACCGTGACGAAATTTGGGATGCGTTGGATGAAGTGATTAGAGAGCACACCGTTATGTTGAATCGCGCTCCGACATTGCATCGTCTTGGAGTTCAATCTTTCAAACCATTATTGGTGGAAGGAAACGCTATTCATTTGCATCCGATGGTTTGCCCGGCGTTTAACGCTGATTTCGACGGCGATCAGATGGCGGTCCATGTACCTCTGTCCCTTGAAGCCCAGGCTGAGTCTAAGATTTTGATGCTCGCTCCCAACAATATTCTGTCCCCGTCGAATGGGAAACCGCTGGCTGTTCCCACTCAGGATATGATTCTTGGCTTCTATTATCTTACCTTTAATAAAAAGCACCTTAAAGGTGAGAATATGATCTTTAGCTCCGAGATAGATGTATTACATGCAATTGAACATGACCTGGTGGATATTAATGCTACTATTCGCCTTCGTTTTTTCGGACGAGTGAAGAATCTCGAAACCTATGTGCTGGATCCGCAAGATATTTCAAACTGCCCTACCACAGAGATCAAGCTTGGCGATAACCGTCTTTTGATCACGACACCCGGGAGAGTGATATTCAACGAATTGCTTCCGGAAGGAACTCCATTTATTAATGGTTTGCTGAAAAGAAAAGGTATACAGAACCTTGTTTACTATATATATCTCACCCTTGGCTTCCAGCCTACTGTCGATACTCTGGATAAGTTGAAAGAGGCCGGATTCGAATATGCTACGCGCGCTGGATTTACCATTAGTATTTCCGACCTGGTAATTCCTGAAGAAAAAGAAGATATCATTAAAAATACCGAACGGGAACTGGAAAAAATTGAACAGATGTATGCTGAAGGCGTCTTGACTGCCGGTGAGCGTCACAACAATATTATCGATAAATGGAGTAAAGCGACCGACCAGATCAGGGAAACTATGTTTGCCCGGATGAAGCGGATGAGTTATGAAGGTCCGGAGATAAATCCGATTTTTATCATGTCCGACTCCGGTGCCAGAGGTAGTAAGGATCAGTTGAAACAGTTGGCTGGTATGCGCGGTTTGATGGCAAAACCATCAGGTGAGATTCTTGAAACTCCTATTACCGCGAACTTCAAAGAGGGGCTCTCGGTACTTCAGTACTTTATTTCCACTCACGGTGCCCGTAAGGGATTGGCTGATACAGCGTTGAAAACCGCCGACGCCGGGTATCTGACACGAAAATTGGTCGATGCAGCTATCGAAGTGATTGTTAAAGAAGAAGATTGTGGAACGATAAAAGGTCTTGAAGTCTCGGCAATCATAGAAAACGGAAAAGAAATCGAACCTCTTATTGATCGTATTGTCGGCCGCACTGCATTGGAAGATATTCTAGATCCCGATGATCCCGAAAAAGTGCTTGTGGAGGGTGGAGAGTTAATCGATGAAAAAATCGGTAAACGTATTCTCGATTCCGGTATTCTGAAAGTTAAAATCCGCGGAGTATTGACCTGCGAGACTGTTTCCGGTGTTTGCCAGAAATGTTACGGTAGAAATTTATCCACTGGAAAAGTTATTGGTCTGGGAGAGGCGGTTGGAATCATTGCCGCACAGTCTATCGGAGAACCGGGTACCCAGTTGACAATGCGTACCTTCCACATCGGTGGTGTCGCGTCCGGTACTGAAGGTCAGACAAAACTCTATTCCGGCTACGAAGGTATTGTCAAATATGAGGATCTTGAAATCATCCAGGCTGAAGACGGCGCTTTTATAGCAATGAATCGAATCGGGTCAATCCAGATTCAGGATTCAAAAGGAAGGGAGCGGGCTATTTATCCGGTGATTTATGGTTCTAAAGTAATGGTCAAAAATGGCCAGGAAGTGGAAAAGGGTGCCCTGCTTCTGCAGTGGGATCCTTTCGCGAACGCTCTGTTGACCAACGATGAGGGTATCGTAGAATTCCGTGACCTTGAAGACAATGTATCATTTGTCAACGAAAGGGATGAAGCAACTGGAAAAATTACCACAATCGTCATTGATATTAAAAATGAAAAATTAAGGGATGAATTACAGCCGCATATCGTCATCCGTGATAAAGATACCAATAAGATAAAGCGTAAATATTACTTGCCGGTGAATGCGCATCTGTCGGTCAAAGACGGTGTTATGGTGAAAGCCGGTGAAGTTCTTTCGAAAATTCCATCAGAATTTGCAAAAACCAAGGATATTACCGGTGGTTTGCCGAGGGTTACCGAATTGTTTGAAGCGCGGAAGCCCAAAAATCCTGCAAGAATGGCCCAGATTGATGGAATCGTTGAATACGGGAAAGTAACCAAAGGTTCCAGGAAGATCATCATCAAACCTCTGGACAAAAAAGCGAAACCCGATGAACACAACATTCCTCGAGGCGCGTATATCATTGTCGGAGACGGTGATAAAATTACAGCCGGAACGCCATTGATGGACGGTCCTTTGAATCCTGCAGATATTTTGAATGTTCTTGGTGAACAAAAATTGGCTGAATATTTATTGAAAGAGATTCAGGATGTTTACCGGATGCAGGGTGTTGCTATCAACGACAAACATATAGAAATCATCATTCGCCAGATGATCAAATGGCGCCGGATTGAAGAGGTAGGCGATACTAACTTCATCCCAGAGCAAGTTGTTGAAAAGTGGATTTTCGAAAACGAGAATAGTAAAGTGATGGCGCAAGGCGGGAAACCCGCTCGGGCGAAACCGGCCTTGTTACCAATTTCCAGAGCAGCTCTGGCCTATGATAGTTTCCTCTCCGCCGCGGCGTTCCAGGAAACCACGAGAGTTTTGACAGAAGCTGCGATCGCTGGTAAAGAGGATATTCTCAAAGGTATTAAAGAAAACGTCACAATGGGACGTTTGATACCTGCGGGTACTGGATATAGTTTATATCACAATGTTCAGATCGATGAAGTGGAAGGAATCTTTAGTACTGCGAAATAGAGAAAAGATTACCTCAAATTTGATATAGAGCTTGAAAAATTATGGAACGGCGGCCTCTAACGGCGCCGTTCTTCAATCATCAGAAGAGACATAGCTTCCTGGCGCGTCGCTGTTTTATTACGAAAAACTCCACGAATGGCAGACGTGACAGTGACGGCGCCCGGCTTTTTAGCCCCCCGCATAATCATGCAGAGATGTTCCGCTTTGATTACCACCATCACCCCCAGAGGGGACAATGCTTTGTAGAGGTAATCCGCTATCTGCTTGGTGAGTCTTTCCTGGATTTGTAGTCTCTTGGCCAGAGCGTCCACCAGGCAAGCAATGGTGTTGAGCCCCATGATTTTCCCCTTCCTTGGTATGTACGCAATACTGGCTGTGCCGGTAAAAGGAAGGAGGTGATGCTCGCACATTGAATGAATTGGGATATCTTTTATGATCACCAATTCATCATGTTTTTCTTCGCTCAATAGGCGGTTGAAATTATCAGGGTCCATGTGTGTGCCGGCCAGAACTTCCACCAACATATCTGCGACGCGTTTAGGGGTGCTTTCCAGGCGTTTTGAATCGGGGTCCTCACCGAGTCCTTCAAGAATTAACCTCACTCCGCTTTTCATTTTTTCAAGATCAAATTTTTTCATCTTTTTTCACCAATCATAACAGTGATGTCGAGTCTCTGTTCCCATTAACAAGTTATACTGGAAAACTACTTTCCCGTCAAGTTATGTAACGGGGGCCGGGGGAAAATATTCCTTGAAATCATGTGGTGTTGCAATTGACATCATAGCCATTTTTCAGTATGATGAAAATTTAACTTAAAGGGATAATACGTGATTATAATTAATGATTTAACGTTTGTTACCTCAATTTTTTCAGTGGGTAGAGGTTAAGAATCAACTAAAGGAGAGATCATGAAAAAGAAATTATTCATTTTATTTATTTTGTTTAGCTTATCTGTTGTTCCGTCTTTTTCCAAAAAAGCTATTACTTATGATCAGGCTTTTAAAAGGGGCAATGATGGAATTTTAAATACGTTGCCGACGATCAGAGGATGGTTGGACGACCGGTTCTACCTTGAGATGAAAGATAAGCTTTTCTATAAGGTGGATGCCCGGACAGGAAAAAGCTATCCTATGCAGGACTCTGGGCATGCGGATTTGATGATGAAATACAAACTGACACCTACTAATCAAGAGGATGCATCCGGGGATTATTCCAAAATTCTTTTTTTGAAGGATGGGCTTGTGTACTGCATGGATGTGAAGGCCAAAAAAATAATCGAATTTAAGATTTCAGGCGAACATATAGAGAATCCGGTTTTTTCCCCGGACGGTAATTATATCGCGTACACCCGTGAGGGAAACCTTTATTACTATGATATGGGGAAAGCCCTGGAGTACCGCCTCACAGACGATGGGAGTTCCGATATACTGAACGGTTACGCATCCTGGGTATACTATGAGGAGATCTTGGGACGGGGAGGCAAGTACCGCGCGTTTTGGTGGAGTCCGGATAGCAAAAGGATCGCGTTTTTGCGTTTTGATCAGACAAAGGTTCCTGTGTTTCCGATATTTAACGCCGAAAAAACGTATGGCGAGTTGGAGCAGCAGCGGTATCCAAAGCCCGGTTATCCGAATCCAACTGTTAAAATCGGAATTGCCGCACTCGGGGATCGCTCCATTGAATGGCTTGACCATAAAGATCCTTCGGCTGATGAGTATTATCTCTCGTTCCCAATGTTTTCCAAAAACTCCGCTACGCTCTATTTCCAATGGCTCAACCGCGGGCAGAATCATTTAAAGATTTTGCGCTACGATCTCACTGCCAAAACGTTGGAAACCGCCTATGACGAACAGCAATCTACCTGGGTGGAATTTCCCGGATTTGAAGATCTCTTCGTGCTGTCAGACGGGAAACTGGTTATCCGCAGTTCCAGGAGCGGGTGGGATCATTTGTATATCGTTGATAAAAAGGGCGCGTTGAGGGCATTGACTTCGGGCTCATGGAGCGTTTCTCGGTTGCATGTGGTGAATGAAAAGCTGAACCAAATCTATTTTAGCGCGCGCAAAGAGGATTCGACCGAATTGGATTGCTATTCTATCGATTTGAGCGGCAAAAAAATGAAGCGTTTGACCCGGGATAAAGGTTTCCATATGGTTTTAATGTCCAAAAATGGAAGCTTTTTTCTGGATCGTTATTCCAATGTTACAACGCCGTTTCGATATTCCCTTTACAATAACCGGGGACGATTAATGAGAAAATTGGGGGATATGTACAAAAAAGAATTGGACGACTACGCGCTGGCGACAGTTGAACTCTTCAGAATAAAAATCACCGAAGATTTTGAGCTTCCGGCGGTGTGGTATTTGCCCCACGATTTCGACAAATCTAATAAATATCCTGTGGTGATCAATGTTTACGGCGGTCCCGGATCCACCTCGGTTTACAATGTATTTCCTTTCCGGTCCCCGTTTAGCAACCATTTTCTGGCAAACCAGGGGATCATCGTTTTGTCGGTCGATCATCGCGGTTCCGGTCATTTCGGCAAAAAAGGAATGGACCTGATGTATCGTCAACTTGGCAAATTGGAAATGGAAGATTTTATCGCAGTTGTCAAGTATCTACGGGAACTTCCTTTTGTGAATAGTGATAAGATCGGCATCACCGGCGGCAGTTACGGCGGATATGTCACGGCGTTGGCGTTGACCAAACACCCGGAATATTTCAAGTATGGCATCGCCGATTTTTCTGTGGTGGATTGGAAACTCTATGATTCAGTGTATACCGAACGTTATATGGATTTGCCGCTAAAAGAAGAGGATATAAAAAACCAAACCGCAGTAGTCATCTCAGAAAAAGACATGAAAGAATGCAACTTTAAAGGCTACGAAGAAAGCTCGGTGTTGAATTATATAGATAAATATCAGGGCGGTTTGCGGATTACCCACGGCACGATGGATGACAATGTTCATTGTCAGAACACCATCCAGTACATCGATAGAATACTAAATGCCGGAAAAACCGTCGAACTAATGCTTTACCCTGGAGAGAGGCATGGCTTCAGATCGAAAAAGCGGGACCAATACAATAAAGCCAGCGTTAATTTCTGGTTGAAGAATTTTTTTGGTAAAACGCTTGAATGATGTGATTTGTGATGAGACCTCAGGAAGATTTGATCGCTGATATAATCGCTTTGGCGTTGGAAGAGGATGGAGTGGATGATGATATCACCACTCTTTCCCTTTTGGATTATGACAATCCAGTGGTGGCTGAGGTGACTGCCAAGGCGCCTGGAATGATTTCCGGGATGATGATTTTTTGCGAGGTGTTCCGGATCGTTGACAGCCGAGTAACTGTGGAAGTGGTCAAGGGTGACGGCAGCGCAGTGATAGTTGGTGATACGGTCGCCAATATCAGGGGGATGGAGAGCTCCATTCTCCGGGCGGAACGAACCGCACTCAATTTTCTCCAGCAATTGAGTGGTATCGCTACTTCCGCAAGCATGTATGCCGCCCGGCTCAAACCCTACGGCGCAGTTTTGCTCGATACCCGGAAAACTACTCCAGGAATGCGTTATTTGCAGAAGAAAGCGGTCAAAGACGGCGGTGGATCGAATCACCGCCTCAACCTGTCGGACATGGCAATGATCAAAGACAATCATATAAAAATGGCTGGATCCATTACCGCCGCTGTAAAAGCAGTGGCGGGAAAAAATCCCGGCAAAAAAATCGAGGTGGAAGTTCGCAATCTCGATGAGCTAAGCGAGGCGTTGTCTGTGGCGAGCTCTATCGATGTCATTATGCTTGATAATTTTGATCTACCATCAGTTGAGCGGGCGGTGAACATGTGCGCTGGCAGGGTAAAAATCGAAATCTCAGGAAATGTGACACTGGATAATATCGAGACCAAAGCGAAAACCGGCGTGGATTTCATTTCCGTCGGGGCTCTGACCCATTCGTTTCAATCCCTGGATTTGAGTTTGAACATCAAGCGGTAGTTATGGAGTAGACGATAGGAGTGTAAAGGTGAACAAATGAGTGAATATCTGGAAACAGACGTATTGATTATCGGGAATGGAATTGCCGGATCTACGGCGGCCCTCGAATTGGCTGAGAATGGGATTGATACAATCGTGATCTCTAAAGGGGATAATTTTTCCCACACCAACACCTACCTTGCACAGGGAGGCATCGCTTCACTGGGACAGGATGAGGACCCCGGGATTTTTGTGGAAGACATATTGAAAAGCGGGGATTATGTCAACAACACAGCGGCTGTGGAATTTCTGGTCAAGAATTCACGGCAACTGGTGGATAAAATTTTGATCGGCAAGCTTGGGGTGCCGTTTTCGTTGAAGAACGGTTCGTTTGATCTGGCGCGGGAAGGGGCCCATTCCCGGAGACGTGTGTTGAATGTGAAGGATATGACCGGGCGCATCATTCAAGAGCAATTGGCCGCTTATCTAGAGAAACTGGATAATTTGAGGATTTTGTACAACCATCAGGCGATTGATCTATTGACATTTCCCCATCATTCGACGAACCCGATGCGGATTTTCCAGGAGCCAAAAACCGTCGGAGCCTACGTTTTGGATCAAAAATCCCAAAAAGTAAAACGGATTTTCGCCCGTAACGTGATATTGGCCAGCGGCGGTTTGAGTAGTATTTACCTGAACTCCACCAATCCTTCCGATGTTGTGGGAAGCGGAGTCGCAATGGCTTCGAGGGCCGGAGCCCGGCTGGGTTGTCTCGAGTACGTTCAATTCCATCCGACTTCTCTCTATCATAATGAGGCGGGTGGGTTTCTGATTTCAGAAGCTGTTCGCGGAGAAGGGGCGAAGTTGATGAATCGCAAGGGTGAATATTTTATGAAAGGATATTCCGAGCAGGCGGATCTAGCCCCCAGGGACGAGGTATCGCGGGCGATTTACGGGGAAATGATCAAGAATGGGGACGATTATGTATTGCTGGATCTGGCGTCTTTCGCCAAAATAAGCATCCAGGATCGCTTCCCAACCATTTATGAAAATTGTATGAAATATGATATAGATATTACCAAACGTCCCATCCCGGTGGTTCCCGCCGCTCATTACAGTTGTGGCGGAGTGATGGTGGATATCGAGGGGCGAACCAGTATCGATAATCTATATGCTATCGGCGAGGTCGCTCTCACCGGTGTCCACGGCGCCAACCGTTTGGCGTCCGTTTCCCTTCTCGAAGGATTGGTGTGGGGCGTTCAAGCCGCCGAAAGCATCATCCGGACGCTGGAGGATCAAAAGGATCTCTATGTGATTTCCGAGGTTCCTGAATGGAAATATCCTGCGCCCCAGGAGGAGTTGGACCCGGCGTTGGTGTGGCAGGATCTGGTGATGGTGAAATACACCATGTGGAATTATAGCGGTATCATTCGCACCCGCAAACGTTTGGAGCGGGCCAAATCCGACCTGGAATACCTCAGGCACCGGATCATCAAGTTTTATCAGAAAACTGAAATGGCACAGAGCATTATCGATTTGCGGGACAGTGTTCATACAGCTTTGTTGGTGGTTCATTCGGCGTTGATGAACAAAGTGTCCCGCGGCGCCCATTTTATCAAAGAATAATTTGAAATATACAGTAATTTCGTATAAAATTTTCAAATAAGATTTTTCGAATGTTGAAGGTGAAAATTCGATTCGAACAGCATAGATTGTAGTAAAGGAGCAGACCATGAGCGATAAGTTCAAATTGTCGAAAACGTATGAACCTTCCGAAGTGGAAGGAGAGATTTATAAATCCTGGCTGGAGAGCGGCGGGTTTCATGCCGTCCCGGACAAACGGGATGAGCGCTACGTTATAATGATGCCTCTACCCAATGTAACCGGCGCCCTGCATATGGGGCACGCCATGGACAATGTGATGCAGGATTTGTTGATTCGCTGGCACCGAATGATGGGGGACAATACCCTATGGCTTCCGGGAACCGATCATGCCGGAATCGCCACCCAGGCGGTGGTGGAAAAACGGATGAAGGAGTTGGAGGGGTTGACGCGCCATGAAGTCGGCCGGCAAGGACTCATCGAGCGAATCTGGAATTGGAAGGACCAATTTCAGCAGCGCATCGTCCTGCAGCAGCAACGGATGGGGTGCAGCGCCGATTGGCGGCGGCAGCGTTTCACTATGGATAAAGTTTGCTCCAGAGCGGTTCGTAACACCTTTTTTAAAATGTTTGTGGATGGCTTGATCTTTCGCGGCAAGCGGTTGGTAAATTGGGATCCTTTTTTATTGACCAGTATTTCTGATGACGAAGTGTATCATGAGACTGTAAAGGGCCATTTCTGGCATCTTCGCTATCCGGTCATCGATCCCATCGCAGGGGAACCCACCGAAGTGATCGTCGCCACAACGCGGCCTGAGACCATGCTCGGGGATACGGCAGTCGCGGTTCACCCCGATCCCGAAAGCGCATTGGAAGCCGAGCTGGAGCGTCGTAAGCAGCAACTGGAAAAAGCCCCTGCCAAAGAGAAGGCACCCCTCGAAGAAGAGATCGCCAATCTGGAAGAACGTAAACTCGCTGTGCTACCCGGCCTACTGCGCCTTCGGGATATGGCCGGAGACGGTCGAAAGGTGATGCTCCCCTTGATGGAACGGCCGATCCCCCTCATCCTGGATGTGTGGGCCAACCCGGCATTGGGCTCCGGATGCGTGAAAATAACCCCCGCTCATGACCCGAACGACTACGAAGTTTGGAAAAGACACAAAGACGAGATCGAAATCATCAATATATTGAACCCCGACGGCTCGCTAAACGGCAACGCCGGCGGGTATGAAGGATTGGATCGCTTCGACGCCCGCAAAAAAGTGGTGGCGGACCTGGAAGCGCGGGATCTGTTGCCCAAAGTCGAAGACCGCGATATCGAGATCGGTCACTCGGACCGCTCCAAATCTCCCATCGAGCCCTATCTCTCCGATCAATGGTTCATTTTTATGGGGGACCGGGAAGAGGGCGTCGTTATGGGGCGCGGTACCACAAAAGAGCATAAAAAATCCGGCCTTGTGCAAGCGGCCATCGACGCCACCAAAGAAGGCAAGGTGACCTTCCATCCCGAACGTTTCGCCAAAACATATCTGGATTGGTTGGAGGAAAAACGGGATTGGCCGGTCAGCCGCCAACTCTGGTGGGGACACCGGATCCCGGTTTGGAGCCGCGAACTACCCTTCGGAGAAGTGGTGGATGCCTTAAAGACGCTGATCAGTGAGATTCTTCGTGAGTCGTGGCCCGCCAAAGCCGCTGTGCGAACGGTTCACAAGGAAGACGGAGAATTTACCCTGATTGATT
>JAHELQ010000431.1:0-827 GCA_024644125.1 Candidatus Aminicenantota bacterium
CTGGCCGGTGGCATCCTGGTCTTCCATCGACTATCACGGCAGGTGGAAGGCGCTTCATTATTTTGTCAAAAAGGCGTTTCAACCGATTCTGGTATCCCCTGTCGTCCGGGATGGATTTGTCGATACGATCATCGTCTCGGATGAGCGGGCCGCGAGCGATGGGTGGTTGCACCTCACATTATGGGATTTTTACGGAAAGATCTTGTGGAAGAGACAACTCGATGTATCAATCCCTTCCGGTTCGTCAGGTTCGTTTTTTTCTATCCCGGAGGAGGAGCTTCTTCGTTTTGGCGACCGGAGGACCATTGTTCTGGAGGCGGTTTTATCGGTAGAGGGGGGGAGAACGGTCTCCAACCTGTTGTATTTCGCGCTACCTAAAGATCTGGTTCTTCCCGAGCCGCAGATATCCTGGCATCCATGTAACGAAGGCGCTGATTTTTTTGCGCAGGTGTCGGCAAACCGGTTGGCCCGCGGTGTGTATCTCGTTATGGAAGGCGTCGATGGCCGCTTCGGCGATAATTATTTTGACCTTTTACCGGGCAGGACTGTTCGTGTGCAATTTTTTCCCCGGGAGAACAAAAAAACTCCAGACGGTAAGATAAATATATATTCTCTGGTTGACTGCAGCGAGAGAGATAAGGATTGACGATATGATTTTGCATTGGATCGACTGGTTATCTATTATTGGTTTTTTTATTATATCTCTGGTGATCGGCTTGAGCGTCGCCCGCAAAGCCGGTTCCAGCTCTGAAGAATTTTTCGCCTCCGGCCGCGATATGCCGTGGTGGTTGTTGGGTGTGTCGATGGTCGCTACGACGTTCTCTTCC
>JAHELQ010000431.1:837-4949 GCA_024644125.1 Candidatus Aminicenantota bacterium
GCCGAATCTGGTGACAGACTTGATACGGACGCATGGTGTGTCGGGCAATTGGATGTGGTGGGCGTTTTTGATAAGCGGGTTGGTGACTGTGTTCGTGTATGCCAAATTGTGGCGGCGTTCCGGAGTGTTGACGGATATCGAATTCTATGAATTGCGGTACAGTGGAAAGCCGGCCGCATTCTTGCGCGGATTCCGGGCCCTTTACCTGGGAGTGTTTTTTAATGTGATGATTATGGCAACAGTATCCCTTGCCGCCATAAAAATCGGCGGAGTGATTCTCGGGATTTCTCCATTGCAAACCATATTGATCGCCTCGGTGATCGTTGTCATTTATACGATGTTGGGAGGATTGCGCGGGGTGTTGATCACGGATTTTGTGCAGTTCATCATCGCCATGGCGGGAGCGGTGGCCGCAGCGGTGGTCGCGGTGAATTTGCCGGAAGTGGGGGGGCTCGATGGGTTGTTCGCTCACCAGAGTGTCGTGACGAAACTTTCCATTTTACCGGATTTTAATGATACATCGTTGTTGATGACTGTGTTTATCATTCCCATCGCGGTTCAGTGGTGGGCGGTCTGGTATCCCGGTTCCGAACCTGGCGGGGGCGGTTATGTGGCGCAGCGGATGTTGGCGGCGAAGAACGAGAATCACGCGATGGGAGCGACATTTTTCTTCAATGTCGCCCATTACGCGTTGCGGCCCTGGCCCTGGATCATTGTGGCTCTGGCGTCCATCATCGTCTTCCCGACTCTCGCTTCTCTCCAGGCGGCATTCCCTCATCTATCGCCCGACATTATCAGGCATGATCTGGCGTATCCGGCGATGCTGACGTTTTTGCCCCGCGGTCTTTTGGGTATGGTTGTGGCTTCTTTGATCGCGGCCTTCATGTCTACAATTTCCACCCATTTGAATTGGGGAGCCTCTTATATTGTCAATGATTTTTACAAGCGGTTCATCTGCAAAAATCCCGACGAGAAGCAGTTGGTCCGGGTGGGGCGGGTATCGATTCTCCTGTTGATGGTTTTAGCCTCAGCGATGGCCCTTCTCCTGAGCAATGCTCTCCAGGCTTTTCATATACTCTTGCAAATTGGGGCTGGAACCGGATTGCTCTTTTTGTTGCGGTGGTTTTGGTGGCGAATCAACGCTGCAAGCGAGATCGCGGCCATGGTGATCTCTTTTTTGGTGGCCCTGTATTTTGAGTTTATACATCTCCGTCTGGGATTTCCCGAGCTTCTTTCCTGGCAAAAATTGATTATCGGCGTGGCGATTACCACTGTCGGCTGGATATGGGTGACATTGACGACACGACCCACCAATCTCGAGACGTTGATCCGTTTCTATAAGACTGTGGAACCCGGCGGGGCCGGTTGGAATAAAGTGCTTGACGAGGCGGTGAGGCAGAAACTCATCGTTCCCGGAGAATTGAAGGGGGAACTGAATCTTCCCAAATCCATATTGCATGTTTTCCTGGGATTAATTTTTATCTATAGCGTTCTTTTTTCGGTTGGATTTTGGCTTTACGGAAACACGGCGCCCGCTCTGATTACAACCGTCACTGCGATTATTGCCGCTGTCATTTTGTTGATATCCTGGCGCAACGGCCGTTGATTTTGTCCCCCGCGCCCAGAAAGAGAGGGGAATGTTCCCCTCCCTCCTTCCTTTAATTAGTTCTTACAAATGTGATTTGAGCTACCAGGTAACGCAGAGAATAACCTGCCCGTCCCATTCGACGACGGACTGCTGAGTGTCCCAGGTTGTTTGGCCGACGGTGCAGACTGCTGTTGCCAGAACATTTCCAGCTTGCTTGACATAGAACGACACACTGTGTCCAACTTTCTTAGCCAGAAACTGGTTTGTTTGGGTGCCTCCCGGTTGTACCAGGTTGCTGTCGCCTGCCGTTTGGCCTTCCAGGTAGATGTTCACCGCTACATTGCCGGTGTTCATCATTGTCACAGTGACTATCCTGGAATCGGTATCCTCGACATTTTTTTTGGTTTTACATGAAAGGTTAAGCATAACCGCAACCGTCAAGGCTGCAACTATAATAACGAACCATTTTCCTCTCATATGACCTCCTTTGAAATATTATATATTAAAAATTTTCCTCGAAAATTTCATTATTAATGGTTCTCCGTAGATAATTTTAGAATATCCGGTAATTTTTTTCAATATATTTTATTTTTTTATCTGAACAAAAAAAATCCGCTTATCGGCTAACTTGACTGGTGTTTTTTTACGGTATACAATGAGCGGAGGAGGAGCTCGTAATGGCGTGGAACAAAAAACACCTGGCGTTTGTAACAGATTTTGGAAACCGGGATTATTTTGTTGGAGTTATGAAAGCCGTGGCCCGGACGATCGATCCGCAAATCGAGACGATCGATCTGGCAAACGAGATTCCCTCCTTCGACATTGGCGCCGCTTCGTTTGTGGTGGAAAAGAATTATCGATATTTCCCTCCGGGGACAGTATTCCTGGTGGTGGTTGATCCGGGCGTGGGGACGGAGCGTGGTATCTTGTTGGTTCAATTCGAAGGTTATTACTTTATCGGACCTGACAATGGAGTACTCACTCCTATTTTGAGGAAAAAATCTAAATTGGTCTGGAAGATTGTGAAGAATGAATTTTTTCTTCACGATGGGCCATCGACATTCGAAGCGCGCGATAAAATGACCCCGGTTGCCGCTCACTTACTGAAAGGGGCGGATATCGAACAATTCACGGTGCCGGTGTCTGAATATTTTATCAATGAGGATTATCTCCCTCAAAAAAAAGGCGATGCCATCTCGGGCCGGATTGTCTATATCGATAAATTCGGGAATTGCATCACAAATATTCCGAAAGACCTGCTTTTTTTTCATTTATCGACCGGGCACTTCCGCATATTTAGCGCAATAGTGAATAGTTATAAAATCACCCGTTTTTTGGAAACCTACGGCCGGGGAGGTAGGGGGGATAGGTATCCGTTTATGGTGATCGGTAGTCACCAAAATCTTGAAATCGCGGTCCGGGAGGAATCGGCCGCGGAATATCTCGATATCTCCGTGGGGCAGGAAATAGTGGTGAAATTTTCTTGACGTTTTTTACATCAATTGCTTCAGCAATGGGGGCACTCTTTCAATCAATATCTCGATGAGTAATGGGCTCATGAATGAAAAATCGTCGGGAATGTCCAGGCAGGCTAACTTCTTGATCTCATATTGCTGGGGGAAGTTTTTCCTCAGGAATTCCATTTGTCGCTCTTCCATTACCATTATGATGTCAGCCCAATCAAGCAAATTGCCGGTAATCCGAACGTCCGCATCCTGAAAAATTCCGGCGGATTTGGTGTTTAAATTCTCATATTCTTTAAAAATCAATTCGGCTGTTGGGCTTCGCATCAAATTTAAGTTACAAATAAATAACACGTTTATTTTTTTTGTTTCATTCATCTGAATTACATGCATTCAGTAAGCTTACTAAAATTATATAAAAGAAGTTATTTTTTGTCAGCACCTTTCGAGAAAAATTAATTGAAACGTTGAGTCGGAACTTATGCGATATTATTTTCCTGATAAGGGTTTCGGAATTTTTTTTCGTTTTATTTAATGTTGATTGTTCAAGTATTGTTTGAAAATATAATTTTTTAAGATTATAATTCTATATTACAAATTACAGAAACCAAGTGCCCTTATTTTTGGATTTTCTCTTTAGTTGAAGGAGGCTTTTATGAAAAAAATATTATCTATCATTTCCAACAAAAAGTCCAGTATTCTTTTAATACTGGGATTCGTGATCCTGTCCCTCTTGGGCGCCGCCCCGGTGTTTGGGGACAACAATTTTAAATCCACGCTTCCGGTTTTGACCGTCAAGGATAACGGCAATCTGGGTGTGGACATTCATTACAAGTTTAAAGGCGCTGTATTTTCCGACAGGATTTCCAATGGCGCCGAGTATCAGGTTCCCTTTATTTACGGGTTTAGCCATTTAGAGGAAGTCGGTTCTCCTCGGGTGCCCGCCAGGAATCTGCATATCGCCGTTCCGTTCGGTGCCACGCCGGTCATTCAGATGTTGACATCCGACTACCAGGAAGAGGAAGGAGTATTTAACATTCATCCCTCTCTGGAACTGGCTT
>JAHELQ010000043.1 GCA_024644125.1 Candidatus Aminicenantota bacterium
TCGAAGGCCACATCGAATTCTCCGAAGCCTCCTCCAACCTCTTCGCCCACCCCTACGGCTGGTACTCCTACATCAAAGACCAGGTAGGCACCATCTACAAAATCTTCTCCCACCAAACCCATACCACCGCAACCACCCGCCACTACGACACCTTCGGCAACCTCCTCTCCCAATCCGGCCCCACCAAAGGCAACCTCGGCTTCCAATCAAAATACTACGACCAGGAATCGGGAATAAACTATTATTATAGTAGGTATTACGATTCATCAATTGGGAAATTTCAGAGCGAAGATTCTTTGAGATTTATAGGAAGTTATAATTTTCTAAATATCGCAGGCAATGATCCCATCAATTATGTCGATCTCTATGGACTTTGGAATGAAGTTACATCTCCAGGAAACAATGGAAAAGTAAAACCCTGGTGGGACATGATCTATCAGTACGGCTTTTCTACAATAATTCCTCCAATGGAATGGCCTCAGAATAACTTTTGCGAGGGATGTTTGGCCAAATGTTTGAATAGCTTTTGGGGAAAATATGCTGGAAACTTAGAAGAAAGAGCTTCCAAAAAATTAACAACCTGGTTTTGTAAAAAGATTGCTGACAAATTGTTTGAAAATTTCCGTCAAAGGGTATTTGTTTTTTTTGAGCAATCCACTTATTTTGTGGTATGTTCGATCTTATGTGCTTCGGATTTGAATAAATATTTCAGTATATTGTAAAAGGAAAAAATGAAAAGTTTTTTTGAAAGGAATATATGGCTTGAAAAAATCGTTGGGGCTATAATAATTAGCGTTATTACATGTCTTTTTTTGTTCCTCCTGATGTATTGGTGGGTCGGAATAAGCTTCTATTATTATTTTTTCATTTCCATTTTTATTGGTTTGGCTTTTATTTTGTTTGGGAAATCGCCTACAAATATAAAAAAATGGATTGATGAAATTATCGATACTATTTTAGCTTTTCTTTAAGCGCTATAAAAAATGGAATCCGTAAACTTAATGTAGACCTCTCTAAAGTGGAAATAAATGACTGGCAAGAATACCTCTCCGAAAACGGCAACTTCTGGACTAATGCTCTGGCTACCACCAGGGATGAGACCGCTTGATTACCCTTCTAAAGTAAGCACCCAACGTATCTGACCTGATAAAGTTTGCGGGGGAGTATACGATAGCCGAAACGCTTTTGGCTATTGCCTTTCACGATTTTCCATTGAAAGTCTTGATTTTTCGATTTATCGACATACATGGGCAAAAGATTTTTTATTTTTTCTTTCGTTTCGGCAAAGAAGAGATTTTCAAACAGGAGTAGCAGAATTCGGCATTCTCTTCTCGATCCGCATGAAGCAGACCTGATTCAACGAAGCCTGAGATCTGGCTCCAGGATTCAGATCTCAGGCATCAGGAGTGAGCGCGAAGGATCGATAGCATCGAAGATTCGATGGCAGCATCCGTCGCCCATTTGATGAAAGGGATCAAGCTCTCTCATCTTCGGCAAGATGCGTCGATCGAAGGCTTCGATGGCGGGTTCGAGTAGCGATGCTAGAGATAAATCTTCAAATTTGATGATAATCTGCCGGAATATGCATTTGAACGAAGCCCGGTTCGGCGGCCGTTGCAAACAAATATGCAAAAATTTATAAGCCGCAACATAATCTACCTGTCCCCCCGAATCTATCGAGTCTCCCCATTCCCGAAGATCTGTTCGAATTCTGCTCCGCCCCGGTGAGACGCGCGATTTTTCGTTGAACGGCAAGATGGGAACCTGGCGTGCATCCGCAAGGTATTTCGCGGATGGAGTGATCGAGAGCGGCTGCGGCCATTATATACGAACATGCTATTCCGGGATTTCTCTGCAAATTAACCTTGCATAAAAAATATACTTCACTTGTACAAAAAAATTTAAAAAAAAATCTTCGAAAACAAGAACAAATAACACTTCTCCAAAATTCAACTCCAATAAATTAATATTTCTCTCCAATAAGGCACACTGAAAGGGAAAAAATAAAAAAAGTGGCCGAAAGCGGTTTTATTATTGAATTGTTTGTGATAAAATCCCCCCCTTGGAGGATATAATGATTTGCTGTAACGAAGTTCCCTCTGACGGGGAGCTTGATTCACATATAAATGTGAGGGTTTGGCCCTTCAAGGTCAGGAAGATTTTAAACCCCCTTAAAACCGAAAAATTCAAATATTCCATCCAATTAAAATCGAATATTAAAGTCGTTTAAGAAGATGTCCATTCTTCAATCCAAAATAATAACTTTAAAGTGTGATCCACAATCGAGGTGACTTATGGAAAAAGATGAACTACAGTTAAACGAGGAGGCCTTAGCCCGGCGAGCTAAACGTAAGCCTGCTCCAAAACAAAATCTACTAACTGTGGTGTTAGCGTATTGCAAAGGTTGCGGGCTATGTGTCGATGTCTGTCCAACCGGAACGTTGCAATTGGAAGATAACCACGAAAGCAAATTCGGCGTATCCATCCGCGTAGATGCGCCCGATTATTGCATCGGCTGCAAAATGTGTGAAATGCGATGCCCGGATTTTGCGATATTTGCAAATTACGACGAAAAAGGGGAACAAAAATGAGTAACTCAGAACGTAAGGTCTACCAGGGAAATATCATCGTAGCAAAGGCTGCGGTAGATGCCGGTTGTGATTTTTTTGCAGGCTATCCCATAACCCCTTCTTCGGAAATCGCCCAATATCTATCCCGCGAACTTCCCAAACTGGGCAAAGATTTTATTCAGATGGAAGACGAAATCGCATCGCTTGGGGCATGTATCGGCGCCTCTCTGGCCGGCCGGAAAGTTTTGACCGCCACCAGCGGCCCCGGCTTTTCCCTGATGCAGGAACACCTTGGTATGGCCGTGATGGCGGAGATACCTCTGGTAATTGTGAATGTTATGAGAGGCGGTCCTTCAACCGGTTTGCCGACTAAACCTGCACAGGCAGACATTATGCAAGCGCGTTGGGGAACACATGGCGACCACCCGATCATCGCGTTATGTCCCGCATTCGCCGACGAACTTTATTCCGAAACAATCCGGGCGTTCAATTTGTCCGAAAAATTCTGGAATCCCGTCATTGTCCTGCTGGACGAAGTGATGGGGAAAGCTCACGAGGATATTGAAATTCCTTCAAAGGACAAACTATCCATTTACAACAGCAAACCTCACAAAATTGATAACGAGCTGAATATATATGACCGCGAAATCGGCGAAAATCCGCCGAGGGTTGACTTCTTCAAAGGATATCCCATTCATATCGACGGCCTCGAACACGACAAACACGGATGGCCGACCAGCGATCCGAAAATTGTGCAAAAGATGCAAACCTTGCGGATGCAAAAAATCTATCATTATCTAGATGAAATCATCCAGTACAAAGAGTACTACATGGATGACGCCGAAATCATGATTTTCAGCTTCGGTGTCAGCGCCCGCGGCGCCCTTTCCGCCGTCGAGATGGCGCGGGAACAGGGAATCAAAGCCGGTTTGTTCCAGGCATTGACCATCTGGCCCTTCCCCAAATTAGTATTGAGAGAACGCTTCAAACGGATCAAAAAAATCTTGACCGTCGAGCTCAACATGGGCCAGACCCGCTACGAGGTTGAGCGCGCCGCCACAGATGATGTCGATGACAGAGCCCTTTTGAGAGCCAACGGCATCCCCTTCACCCCGTTTGAAATCCTGGAAGCGATTAAGGAGTTTCAGAAATGAGAGATTATGAGAGATATATAAGATACAGAACATTTCCTACCCCCTGGTGTCCCGGTTGCGGCGACGGGATTGTATTAAAATCCATCGCCATGGCCTTCTCCGAGTTGGGGATAGATCCAGATGACATCGTGGTTGTAGCCGGCATCGGCTGTTCCGGCAGAATGCCCACATTCTTCAACACCAACACATTGCATACCACCCATGGTCGCGCACTGACGTTTGCCACTGGTATCAAATTGGCCAGGCCGGACAAGTTGGTAGTCGTCATCTCCGGCGACGGCGACGCATCGGCTATCGGCGGCAATCATTTGATTCATGCCGCGCGACGCAACATCGGCATCAAGATGATCTTGATCAATAACGGTATTTACGGCATGACCGGAGGTCAGGTTTCTCCTCTGACTCCCCAGAAGTTCATCACCGAAACCACTCCCTATGGAAACATCGAACCGAAATTCGATCTGGGCGAACTCGTGACCGCCGCCAAAGCCACCTTTGTGGCGCGCGAAACCGTCAACCGGATGTTGCCCTTGAAAACCGTCATCAAAAAATCCTTCCAGCATAAAGGATTCTCCGTGGTGGAAGTTATCAGCAATTGCCACATCAATCTGGGACGTAAAAACAAGATGAAGAGCCCAATCTCCATGACGAGATGGATCGAATCTAAAACAATTTCCAAAGCCCAATTTGAAAAATTGCCTCTGGAAGAACGCAATAACAAATATCCGGTCGGTATTTTGACCGAGGATACCGAAAGACTTGAATATTCGGAACTCTATTATAAACATATTGTTCCTGCTGCCCAGGCTGCCGCCGAAAAAGGCAAAAACGCAGCAGCGAAGGAATAAGAGGGGTCATGATGAAATGTCTAAACAATAGATACGAAATCAGGTACGCGGCTGTCGGCGGGCAGGGAATCATCACCGCCGGAGCACTTTTAGTAGATATCGCAGTCGAAAAAGAGAAAAAATACGCTCTGGAAAGTCCCACCTACACCGCCACAGTCAGGGGCGGCCCGACCAAAGTGGACGTCATAGTTTCCGACCGGAAAATTCTGTTTCCGCAGGCTATGGCCATCGACTGCTTCATCTGCACATTCCAAAAACCCTACGACCTCTACAAAGAGCACCTGAAGGACGACGCCATTGTGGTGGTAGACAGTCATCTGGTCAAAGAGCTTGGCGATACCGCCAACTGGAGACTCTTTCAAGTACCCATTATTTATGAAACTAAAAAACAACTGGGAAACGTGATTCTCACCTCAGTCGTCACCCTATCAATGACTCAGAAACTCACCAAAATCATCGACTACGACAATATGGTGGAACACATCAAGCATTGGGCGCCGAAAGATTACATCGACCTGAACATGAAAGCCATTGAATTGGGCCAACAATTAGTATAAAATAAAGAAGCCGGAACGGGCTCGAAATTTTAAAACTGGCCGGTAAATCGAAAGATTTGCCGGCTTTTTTTTTGTTGGAACAAAATCTCGAACGTCCCACTGGCAAATTTTCGATAAAGAGCAGGAACAATGGATTTTATAAGCGAATTAGAATGGCGCGGCATGATACACGACATTATGCCGGGGACACAAGAATTACTCAACAAAGAGATGGTGAGCGCCTATGTGGGAATCGACCCTACAGCCGATTCGTTGCATATTGGGCACCTGGTATCGGTAATGTTACTCAAACACCTCCAACGGGCGGGGCATAAACCCATCGCGTTGTTAGGCGGAGCCACAGGAATGATCGGCGATCCTTCAGGAAAATCGGAAGAGCGAAATCTACTTTCTGAAGAGATTCTGCGCAATAACCAGGAAGCGTTGAAAAAACAATTGGAAAAATTGTTGGATTTTGATTCGGAGCTTTCCAATGGCGCAGAATTGGTCAATAATTACGATTGGATGAAGGGCTACGATTTTTTAGGTTTTATCCGGGATATCGGTAAACACATGACGATCAATTATATGATGGCCAAAGATTCGGTGAAAAAGCGTCTCGAGTCCGGCCTCTCCTTTACCGAATTCTCATACCAGTTGGTCCAGGCTTATGATTTTTATTACCTGTATAAACATAAAAACTGTAGATTGCAGATGGGCGGATCGGATCAATGGGGCAACATCACATCCGGTTCGGAATTGATCCGCAGAAAAGACGGCGGCGAAGCGTTCGCTCTGACCTGCCCGTTGATCACCAAAGCGGACGGCGGCAAATTCGGTAAAACCGAACAGGGCAATGTCTGGCTCGATCCCCGTTACACCTCCCCCTACCAGTTCTACCAATTCTGGCTCAATGTCAGCGACGAGGACGCCGCGCGTTATATCAAAATCTTCACCATGCTGGACAAACAAGAGATCGACGACCTCAACGCCAAACACCAGGAGGCCCCGCACACCCGTTTGTTGCAAAAAACTCTGGGCCGCGAACTCACCATCATGGTCCACTCGGAAGAAGAATACCAGGCCGCGGTGGACGCGTCCGAGATCCTCTTCGGCAAAGGGACTACCGAGTCATTGAAGAAACTGTCGGAGGCAGACCTTCTGGCAATTTTCGAAGGGGTGCCCCAACCCAAAATCTCCCGCGCCGAACTCGAGCTGGGCATCGACATTCTCGACCTCGTAGCGGAGAAAACCGATGTCTTCACATCTAAAGGTGAAGCCCGCCGCATGATAAAGAACAACGGCCTCAGTCTCAACAAAGAAAAAATCTCCGCCGACGACGCCGCCATCGACGCCTCCTACCTCCTGAACGACAAATTCATCCTCATCCAAAAAGGTAAAAAAAACTACTACCTCGTCAATGCGGAATAAAAAACATCAACCAGCCCCCGGCGCAACGATTTTGCCCGGGGAACTCCCGTTATTATCTACTATTTCTGCTTTAGCGAATCGGAAAATACGATTTGCCCCATCTTCATCAATCTTAAAACCAAGCCAATTTTTCTCATAAATTTTGCCGGTAATATTGTCTGCGGTCAAAATCTTCCATTCCCCTCCATGCGCCTTCCCAGAGTCACCGCCGGAGATCGAGAACTCATTGTTGAAGTTATGCTTCATGGTAATGATTAAATCCGAAAGAGCATCGAAGGTCAAATCATGTTTCGAGTATTCACCCTCAGGAGGCAGCACATCGATAATCATGGAGCTGATCCCATAACATTTGGTCAGACGAATGAAGGACGGGATCAAAAACGCCTCCTCTTCAAGCACTGGAAACCGGCTTTTGATTTGCGCCGTGGAATTCAAAAGAACCCGCTTAAATGGGAAAAAAGTCTCCGCTTCAGTTGAATGAAATGGCGCCTTCCTTTTAATCCATTCCCATAATTCTGTTAGCGTCGAAATAAACTCCTCCGGAAACAAAAAGCCCGTGTCAAAATCAAGAATAAAAAGATTCCCATGGTTATGAAGTAAATGATTTATAGCCATATCCGGATCCGGTTCGCCAGCAAAATGCGCATTCGACACCCACCAATGCAGTTTGTATTTACCTTCGGGAGGGCGATCTGCCGCGTTGTATTTATAAGGATAGTAGCATAAGGTCTTCAGGTCATTTTGATTATCGCGCTCTTCAAAGTCAGGCCGGACTTTTGCAAATTTGATTCTTCCGCTTTCACAGGAGTTATAATAATTTTCGCTTTTATTTTTTTTAAGTTGGCAAATATCATTTTCGAATTGAGGAATCCGTTCAAGTTCGACTGGGGATCCCATGTTAAACAAAACCACATTTTCCCCCGCCCGGAGCCCTTGAAAGAGATAATTTGCCGCCACAGCGAGTTTATGAGTTCCCCGTTCCCCTTTGAGTAAAATACAAGCATCCAATGGTAGAGATTTTTCATCGCCGATGATATTTTTATCCAGCTTTTCAAACCCGAATCCTGTTATGTATCCCTCTCCGCGAACCCGTTTGCCGCTTTCCGTAGAATCTTCGCGACGCATTTGTTTTTCAGCCCGACTGATCTGGGTATGGAGAGAAAGGAAAATTTTTATGGCCGATCTCATCACACATCCTCCTTAAACCTTATTTTGAAAGGATGGGCCCCGAATACATGCCGTTGGTATCGCGATTTTTTCACCTCGAACATTTTCATTTTGTAATTCAGTTTTTCAGCCCAATCCAATTCGATCCAAATGTCCGATAGAAACTGAACCTCTTCAATCTCTTTGTGTTTTTCACCAGGGGCTCCGCCCGGATCTTCCAGTATATAAATACCCAAAAGGCCGCTGAACGAAATGAGCCTGAAGAGTTTAAAAATGTACTCTCGCGCCATCGGCTCGTTCAAGAAGGAATTGATGTTATCGATTACTATTGCGTGAAGTCGCATAGGATGGAACGGATTCCCTTCAGTGACAGAAACGGATGATTCGATCAACCTGGAAATTTGTTTGAATCTTTGCCAGAAGAGTTTCCGCTCATTCGTAGCAGTCTGCTCTCCAACAAAGCGGGGGGATAGACGAGGTAACAATAATACCCTACAATTATCCGAGCTGGGGAACAGCTTTATGTATTCCGCCTCGCCATCATCCGATGACTCATCTCCACCAGACAAATCCGTTCCTAGTGGTTGGGATTCAAGTATTTTAATAGCGGAGTGAAAATTCTCATTATAGAATGAATCAGTGAAATATTCACTGTTCGGATTATTCCCATTTTCCCTTCGCTGAGAATCAAGATTCCCCCCAGACGGCGTCGCTATTCCCGGAACGCTGACGTCCGGATCCGGATACCCTAATTGAATCGCCAGATTCTTTATGGTGAATATGGGCTGTTCAAGGCTAAAATATGCTACAGCTCCGGTATTGGCGATTACCCTATTACAGGCGAATGTTTTTTCGCACGACCCATCGCAGCCTCGTAAAGACAAATTCGATATTATATCGAGGGCCAGCGTTGATTTCCCGATTCCCGGAGGCCCCGCTATGACAAGGTTCATTCCCAGGAGTCTTGGATTGAAGGTGAGACTCTTGTTGTCAACGCCTACATCGACACTTTGTATATACAAAGCCCCCAGTTTCGGTAATTCTATTCCCCGCGGCGCGGTAGATGGGCAAGGCGTAACCTCATCCAGCAAGTAGGTCAAGGATTCGTTGCCCGGGTGTACAAAAAAGTGACGAATATCCACGCTACCTTTCGCCACTTGAACAGAAAACGAATCCGATTTACCCGGCCAGGTTTTCGTAATGTCTCCAGTTCGCTTCCAAAAAACATCTAAATCCCTATCGCTTACAATGGAATCGATAAAAAATAGGAACCATGAACTGATGATGGAATAATCAAGTACGCACTGTGATTCGGAGGGATTTATATCGGATACTATCTCAGCCTTTATCGTCCACTCGAGATCCAAATCCTGGATATCAAGCGAAAAGGGGACAACCACACCTTCCGGCAATGCTTCATCGAGGCAAATAAACTTATGTTTTGTCGGATAGGAAAACAATTGCGCCAACCGGCTGATACGATGGACAATGAGTTTCAACTCCTGTTGGCTTTCGAATCCGCTTTCGCTTTGCAGCATTTCCCAGGAAAAATATTTCTTCTTGAAAACTCCGTATTTAAGTTTGAACATGGCTTCGATGATGCGGCTCACTTTGAAATTGTTGACAGCAGGCTCCACCGCCGGGACCATATAAAATAAAGATTGATCATCAGTTTTTTTCGTCACCTTCAGCAAATGCCCATCCACTTCCACCAGACAGGCCTGGACATTGATGTACATTTGCATCAGCTCGGTTTCCCAGGCTTTCAAAATCCTGTTCTTCCCGAACACATCCCCGGCGAGATTCTGATACAAACTGTCTTTAGTCTGACATTCCCTGACAAGTTGCTTAAGATCTCCCACTGTATAGACAATGATGCAGCGCCCCACCAGATCAATCCGGCAACCACCGATATTTGACCGGAACTCTCCTTTGGAAGACCTGGAATTCACCTTCCGAATTGGTTTGCTGACGGTAGCTTCAGTAGGAAGAGCGCGATGATAGGAAGTGTCCAACTCGTCTCCAATGGTCAGCAACGCGCACAACCAGCCGATTCGGATCTTCCCGTAATGGGCGAGATATTTGTCCTCGATGAGTTTCTGCGCGCAATCCCTGGCATCGTTCTCTTTAAACCCCTCGCAATGGCTGAAAGCGACAATGGCCACAAGACTGGCGAGCTCTTTGTCGAAAAGGGCGAACTTCGTCGGGTGCAGCAGTAGCTCGTATGCGCTGATAAGAGGATGCGGCTTTTTTTTCAACGATTCTTTCTGCGGGCCTGAAAGCTCAAGATCCAGTGTTTCAGCCACGCCTTTTGCATAGTTTTCAAATCCAATCCTGGATTTTTTTTCCCGGGTATCGTCTTCATCCAGCTTGCCGATGTCGTGCGTCAAAACGGCCACCAGCAAAATGTAGATCTCGGCGGAGTTTAGACTCAGGTTATCGCTGCCGCTTATCAGGTTCTCGATTTCGTGGACTATTCCGCGGGTATGGTTGACTCCAGTCAGACTGCCTCCCTGATGAGGGAGAGCGTCAATGAAAGGTTCCACAACCTTGCAAACGGTTTCCAGACTATCGACTAATTTCAGCGATTCGTGATCGTCCCTGGATTTCAACATATACAGGAGTTTCCCCTCGATTGCATGCAACATTTCCCACCTCACATCATCGATTGTAATTATACTCCCCTGAACATAATTTTGCAAAATAAATAAAAAAAAATATTTTTATATATTATTGCAGGATCAGTCGCCGGGGAAACGGCGGAGGTCGGTTCTCTCGAAGGTCCATTCGGGAGTGACGAGGGGGCCAGTGAAGGCGGAGATGTACCAGGGGTCGAGATGGCGATGATTGGGATTTTGCAAGATGTGGATCTTCTGGGCCGGCATGAAGCTCTGGGCCAATAGGAAGATAAATTCGCCGGAACGGGGATTGCGGGCCATATCCACAACGATCACAGCGTGGCCGTAAGGATTGCCCGATTGGATGAACACGTCGCCGATGTTCATCTGCTTGAAATCCACAGGCCGCAGCTCGGCTAGCAGCGAGGCGGTATTGGCGTAGGAGAAGATGTAATTCATGTACTTGCGAAAACTTTTGTAAGAGCAGGAAGGATCGGCATGATCCCTAAAATGACGAGGTCTGCCATCGCTGACAAAATTGAAGTGAATGTCGTCGAACCGTTTTCGCCCGAACAAAAATTCGCCCCGCAACCGCATAACCGCATCGGCGCATTGTTGTAGATCACGGGTCCCTGTGTCCATGGAGATGACCGCCGCGTGAACGCCCCTTACGGGCTTGATTGTACCGTCGTAATAAAGAACCGGAGAACCGTCCGGTTCCAGCGGCAAGCGCCTCAGATACGCGCCGAACGAATCTTCGGGCGCCAATACCCGCACATAGCCTTCTGGTAATTCGAAGCGGGATTCGACGGTTCCATTATCCGGTTGGACAAACGAACCGGCTTCGGCAATCCAGCATAAATTCATCAGCATTGCACACAATATCGAGCAACCAATCCTGGTCATCGTACCCTCCGGTGTGTAGTGTCTAATTATAGCGCACCGCGACAATGTTTCAACATCTTGTCAGGAAAATGGGTGAACAAGGTGAGACATAGATGGCATGGCGTTTGAAATCGCGTATTCCATTGTTCCGGATCCAATCCTGCGCGCCGCGCCATTTGGAGGGGCCCCTGCCCTCGAAGATCATCGAGAAGCGGATGCTCATCCCTGCGCCGGAGCAGCTCCTTCCATGACAACAGCAACGGATCCCCAATGGCGAAAGACGGTCGGCAATCGAGACCAATAACTCCGCAGCATGGATAAACGATTCCGTCTTCTCCCACTACCAGATCGCGGAAGCCGAGGTCGCATCGTTTCTGCCATTTTTTATTGTTTGAACTTTGCCCTGAAAGACATTGGAGCGGATGATTTGGATTGTTCAGCGGCATGTGGGGGATGCGGTTGCAAAAGCGGGAACGGTTGTGGTTTTTTTCCATGAACTCGGGCAACGCATCTTCGATCACTGCCATCATGCGCTTCACAGCTTCAGGATCGCCTGGAATATCCCGCAACGTAAGATTGGTCTCGATGGCCAATTCGTCCGCTCTACTCAGCAAAGAAATCAATTGACCTACCGCAACACTCCGTTGATGCTCCGCATCGACACTGACTCGAAGCGACACGCCCTCGAATCCGGCAATCTCCTCCAGAAGGCCCGGCTCGTCTCGATACCAGATTCCGCTGGTCAGTATTTCCGAACGGAAGCCTGTATCGCCCGCCAGTTCGATTCCAGCCGTCAAGCTCTCAAACGACAGGAACGGTTCACCGCCAGTCCAGGTGACAAAACCGGCAAAATCCAGGTCTCGCGCGCGGGCGAAAAAGTCCATCAACCACACAGGAGATAATTCTTCGACGCGGTCTGCCGCAGCCGAAACGTTGCACGACGGACATCCAACAGCGCAGCGACGATTCAAAAACAACACAGTATTCTGAAAATCCACATTCATGCAATTCAGCCGGAATTCAAGCGAAAGCCTAAAAGATCAATCTTTTAAAATCACTCCCTGGATTGGGGGATTTAATTTCTGTATGAAAATTTGGGCATCTTCCGGGGTGCCCACGACATCGGCGAAATGGATGGGGACCGCCACTTTGGGACGAATGGTATTGGCCGCTTCCGCCGCTTCGATCGCGTCCATGGTGAATTTTCCTCCGACTGGAAGAAAGGCGACATCGGCTTCGATATCCGCCATTTCGGGAATATGGTCCGTGTCTCCGGCAAAATAGTAACTACCTTCAGCAAATTGAAGGATATAACCGACCCATTTTTTCCGTTTGGGGTGGAACCATTTTTTGATGTTATAGGCCGGTACTGTCTTGAAGTTCATCCCTTCCAACCGGTGTTCCTCGAACGGAACGACGCCGATTACTTCCGCAACCGGTAATTTCTTGAATTTTTTTGCAGCCTTCTTCGGGACAACGAGAACTGTATTTTTTTTAATAATCCGATCGATATCTTTCTCCGAAAGATGATCGAAGTGATCATGGGTACAAAAAATAACATCCGCGTCGGAAGGGTGACCCTCGATTTTAAATGGATCCACATACACAATCTGGTCCCGCTCTATTCTAATTGTGGATTGGCAACAATGACGGATTCCCTTCAATATCTCCGAAAACTCATGATGTTCCCGGTTTTCACCTTTGCTCATCTTAGCCTCCTGCAACTATGTGTTGCTAGATCTATCTGCGTTGCCGGAAGCCGAATACCCAGGGGATTCCGGTCCTCCAGCTCAAATAGTCGCCAGTGTTTTTTCCGCCTCTTTTTGGACCTGCCGGTTGGAATCCTCTTTGAGTTTCAACAAATAAGAACGCGAGCGATCCCGGTCGAGCGCGGAAAGAGCCTGGATGAACTTCAGTTTTACCTCGACATTTTTATCGTTCAGCAATAGATCGGCAAGTTCATATATATAAGGACTCTTACGCCTACCTAAAATTTCAACCAACGAGGCCCGCACATACCAAACCGAATGTTTGACCGCTTCGGCGAGGGCGATTTCGTCCAATTGGTGGTCAGGAGTGATGCGGGATACGATAAAATCCCGGAGGGCGAAATCGTCGATGGACAGCAACGAGATGAGAACAGACTCTTTCACCTCTTTTTTGTGCTCGAGCATCGCCTCCACCATTGCCAACCGTTCGGCGGGTTCTTCATTTTTCACCAAATCCACCATTCTGACAGCTCCGGAATCTTTATTCCCCGAGCTTTCCTCCACTGCCTTACGAGCGGCATTGGCCACCGAACTGTCGGGATGATAGAGAAATTTAGTGTAGAATGAACGTTGCCTGAATTTCAATTCCCGCAGCAATTTCAACCCAGAGGCGATGGTCTTGGAAGAGAGGTCTCCTACAAGAACAGTTTGCAGAAATTCTATTTTGTCTTCCGTAGACCGGTCCACAAAATCACTTTGCTTCAGGAACTTTATTTGACCGGAAGCGCTCAAATTGTAAAACGAATCGATGTCTTCTTTCATTAGAGTTTATTAAGTAAATGCCCCATCTTCTCTTTTTTGGTCCGCATGTATTCGACATTCACAGTGTTCGGTTCCACTTCCACTGGAATCCGCTCGGCGATTTCCAACCCGTAACCGGACAGGGCGATATATTTTGCGGGATTGTTGGTCATCAACCTGAGCCTTTTTAATCCCAATTTCCTCAAGATTTGTGCGCCGATGCCATAATCCCGCTGATCAGCCTGAAATCCAAGCTTCAAGTTGGCTTCCACAGTATCCATGCCGTGTTCCTGGAGTTTGTACGCTTTGATTTTCTCCAATAGCCCGATGCCCCGCCCCTCCTGATTAGTGAGGTACAGGACGACCCCGCGGCCTTCTTCATTGATGATTTTCATCGCTTTTTGCAATTGATTGCCGCAGTCGCATTTCAAAGAGCCGAATGTGTCGCCGGTAAGGCATTGGGAATGCACCCGCACCAACACCGGTTCATCTGTATTTACATCTCCCTGTACCAGGGCGATATGTGTCTCGTTATGGATGGCGTCCACGAATCCCTTGATGATGAAATTGCCGAATTTCGTTGGGAGATTGGCCTCGGAAACCTCTTCCACCAACAACTCTTCCTGTATCCTGTATTTGATGATTTCTTCGATGGTTATGATAGGAATATCATGCTTTTTCGAAAACTTTTCCAGGTCCGGCATGCGGGCCATGGTACCGTCGTCTTTCATGATTTCGCAAATGACGCCCGAAGGATACAATCCGGCGATCCTGGCCAGATCTAGCGAGGCTTCGGTCTGCCCGGCGCGTACCAAAACGCCGCCTTTTTTCGCCCGTAGGGGGAAAATATGCCCCGGTTTGGCCAGATCATCCGGCTTGCTTTCAGGATCGATCAAACATTTGACTGTTTCAGATCGATCAAATGCGGAAATACCGGTGGTGGTGTTTTTTTTGGCATCCACCGACACAGTGAACGGGGTCTCGAACTGGGATGTATTGTCGTTTACCATCAATGGAAGGTTCAGCTCTGCGCTCCGGCCCTCGGTCAGAGATACGCAAATCAAACCGCGGGCATGGATGGCCATGAAATTGATGATCTCGGGAGTGACCATTTCCGAAGCGATGGCGAGGTCGCCTTCATTCTCGCGGTCTTCGTCGTCCACGATTATGATCATCCGGCCTTTTTTCAAATATTCTACAGCTTCAGGTACTGAGATGAGATTTGAACTTTTCATTGCTACTCTCTTATTCTTCCTATTGTCATCTAAAATTATATAAGTATTTTCCGATTAAATCAAGTTCGAGATTCACTCTCTCGCCCACGCTGAGGTACTTTAGATTCGTAGCTTCCAGAGTATGGGGAATCACCTCCACCGAAAAAAAAGAACTCCCCACGTCTGAGAGGGTTAGGCTCACTCCGTTCAGAGTGACCGATCCCTTAGAGATGAGAAATTTCCTCCAATCGGAGTGGGTGAAAACGAACGTAAATTTCGTACTTCCAGATCGTCTTTGAATCGATTTTACCCTCACCACGCCGTCCAGATGCCCGCTTACCATATGGCCGCCCAGGAAATCCGTCAATGTGAGTGGAAGTTCAAGATTCAAGCGACTTCCCCGTGTAAGATCCAAAAAGTTGGACAATTTAAGCGTCTCATGGCTCAGGTTGAAACTATATTCGGAACCGGACATCTCCACCACGGTCAGACACGTTCCGTTAACCGCTACCGAATCACCGATTTTCAATTGTTCAGGCAGGCGGGCGGATATTCTTAACACTGGAAATTCCTTTTTTTCCAATGCCTGCAATGTTCCGAGAGTCAAAACAATTCCAGTAAACATTTATATTACGAGCCTCCGGGATGGCGCGCTTTCACGGCCCTCACCACATATCCCGAATCCAGGGGGATGATCTGGCGATTTTCCAGTTCCACAGCTTCGGACAACACAACGCCAGTGGACAGGAGTTGCACAGAATCACGGCCGCCCACGAGTTTATCCGCAGTGAAGAGAATAATCTCGTCGAACAGCCGCTGCCGCAGGAAAGAATCAATCAACGCGCCACCGCCTTCAACCAGAACGGAGGCGATTCCAAGCTTCCCCAACACGACGAGAACCTCTTCCAGATCAAGACCGCCGCATTCCGGATCGAGCGCCGGAGAGATAAAATAATGATGGGAGGATTTCTTCTTCTTGTCCGCAGCGTTTTTTGAGCTGAAGATTATCAAAGGGGAAACATCCTGATCCCTGAAAATATTCAATGTATCCGGCATGCGATTGTTTGAATCGAGAACGACCCGATACAAGAACTTTCCCTGCCAGTCCTGGCGGATGGTCAAATAAGGGTCATCCTCGAGAATGGTTGAGACGCCCGCCATAATGGCGGAAAATTCGCCCCGGAAACTATGGGACATGAGGCGGAGCTGCCGGTCGGTCATCCAGCGGGAGTTCCTGTGGCGGTCCGTCAGCCGACCGTCGGCTGATACGCCCGCCCTCACGGTGACATAAGGCTTTTCGATCCCGGCGTATTTAAAATAATGACGATTGACAAACCTGTACATTTCTTCGAGGCACCCGGTATCCACCTGGATGCCATGCTGCCGGAGCCGCTGGATTCCTTTTCCATTCACCAAAGGACAGGGATCCTGAGCGGCTACCACCACCCGCGCTATTTTTTTTTCTATTACAAAATCCGCGCACGGCGGTTGTTTCCCATAATGACTACAGGGCTCCAGCGGGACATACAAAGTCGCTCCCCGCGCGTCAATATCCATCAGCGCCTCCCGTTCGGCATGCTGTCCGCCGTACATCCGGTGAAAACCGGTGGAAACGATCCTGTCATCCTTTACCACCACAGCGCCTACCAGTGGATTCGGTTCCGTATATCCGGCACCCTGTTTGCATAGACGTATCGCCAGTTTCATAAATTTAACGTCATTGGCCGAAAAACCGGTCACATTCATTCAGGTCAATCCATAAAAAGAGATTCGACAAACTCTTCTGCCGAAAATTCCAGCAGATCCTTTTCACCCTCGCCAATGCCGGCGAATTTCACCGGAATTTTTAGCGCGTCCAGAATATTCAACACTGTGCCGCCTTTGGCGGTACCGTCGATTTTAGATAATACGATGCCGGTAATTCCTGAAAATTCACTGAACCGTTTCGCCTGGTCCAGGGTATTCTGCCCCATAGTGCCGTCAACGACCAAAAGGGTCTCCGCCGGCTGACTCGGATAAAATTTCTTCACGATGTTGGTGAGTTTTTCCAGCTCCTTCATCAGGTTATCCTTGGTTTGCACCCGCCCCGCCGTATCGATGATCAACAAATCATACTCTTTAGTATCAAAAGAGGTGAGACTATTGTATACCACCGAACCGGGATCGGCTCCTTTTTGGCCTCCTATCACAGGAATTCCCAGTCGTTGCCCCCAAAGGGACAATTGCGAACTTCCAGCAGCCCGGAATGTATCCGCGGCTCCCAGCAACACTTTTTTCCCTTTATTGCCGAAATGGTGGGCCAACTTGGCTGCGGTAGTCGTTTTTCCACTGCCGTTGATTCCCACCAGCAAGATGACATTCTTGCCGTCGCCGAGCCTGCCGGTATCCTGAGCCACGCTTGTGAATCGTAGATTCAACTCTTCTTTCAACACCCTAAAAAAGTCCTCTTTTTCAAAGGTGAGTTTTATTTTTTTCTTCACGCCGGTAAGGATACTATCCACCAATTCCATCGAAATGTCGGCTAAAATAAGCAATTCCTCCAATTCCTCGAAAATTTCTTCTTTATTTTTAGAGGCATTGAGGACCAGATCGATCTTCTTTTTCAATGAGGACTTGAACATTCCTTTGATTTTCATGCAGAAATTATACCCTTTTCCCCTCCACAATGCAATCTTTGCCACCTGATACCGTCCCTCTTCAATCCACAAGCTTTATGTAGGAGGGTTAACAGGTGTATAAAATGTACACACAGCGTTTTTCTCAGCCATGAGCCCAACAATTCAAATAAAATGTCAAATCCGTCTGTGACGGGCCTTTGTTTCATTCGCTTCCCGAATGTTCACCTGGCACCAAACTTGCATTATAAACAACTGAGAGGTTTTTATGACGCGAAATAGAAACAAAGGCTTTTCGATCATCGAATTATTGATTGTACTTCTGTTTTTCGGAACCATCCTGGCGGTCACTCTAAGTTATAGCCTAAAGGGAAAAGACCGGCGCAATCTCAGCGCCACCGCCAGAATCATCACCGGAGAGATTTACAAGATCAAACAGATCTCGGCCCGCGAAAATCAGATCATCCGAATGGTTTTCACCACAGATTCCTATTCGTACCAATATTTTGACGGCGTCCAGTGGCTGGACTACACCACTCGTGATGTCTTACCGGGAACAACTGCCGAAAATATTGTCATCCTCAATCCGCCGGACTTTGCGGTCAATTCCCGGGGAATGGTCCTGAAACCCGGCGACTTGCAACTGAGCGGAACCCAAACTATTTCGCTTAGAGCTCCAAGAGGAACAGGTTTTGATTTTATATCCATTCATTTATACCCATACGGAGGTATCAAAGTTGAAAAGAAATTTATCTAAACCCAAAAACGCTGGTTTTTCGTTTATCGAAGTATTGATCTCAATCACCATTCTCTCCCTCGTAATCGTCGGTGTGTTGACAATGACGACGGTTCACATCAAAACAAACAATTTCGCTCTTCATCACACAAAGGCCGTACAATTGGCGGAAGAAGGGGTAGAACGCATGATTCGTTTGGACTACGAAACCGCCCGCTCCTTCATCGGAAATCCCATTGTGGACGCCTACGATGCAATGCCCAAATACCGTGAATTCACCAGAACCGTGTCGATTGCTGACGTTGATGAAGACAATGTAACGATTACAGTGCAAGTCCGCTGGAAAACCCAGGGGTTGAATTCCAATCCTGTCACCATGCAAGTGTTAAGGACGAGATAAATATGGAAAAGTTCAAACATAATAAAGGTTTTACCCTAATCGAGATGATTGTCGCTTCGAGTATCCTCTTGATAATAGTAGCCTCCATTTACGCCCTGATTCTGAGAACCCAACACACACACCTGACGGAAGAGCGAAAACTTGATATGAATCAGGCGGCACGGGCACTTGAGGTTCTATTGTATGACAATTTACGAAGCGCAGGATCTGTGCTTTCGTTGTTGCACACTCCCGCGTTCGTCGGATCTCCGGTCACCTTTACCGGGATTTACCCGCTGAACAATGTCAACTTCCCGGACGGTATCATCGTCGCTTCAGGCGATCCAATGGCATCCACGC
>JAHELQ010000432.1 GCA_024644125.1 Candidatus Aminicenantota bacterium
CTGACAGTGAACGGTAAAGTGGACACGCGCGCGTTGCCCGATCCCCAGGAGCGGGGAGAGGACGAGGTAATACCTCCCAGGCACGGTGTGGACCGCCAACTACGGAAGATCTGGTCGGAGGTGTTGGGGCTTTCGCAAGACGCCATCGGCATCGACCAGAATTATTTCCGGCTGGGCGGCCACTCTTTGAGCGCGGTCAGTCTGCTTGCGCGCATCCACCGGCAATTCGGCGTGAAAATCCCGCTGGCGGAATTTTTCCGCATCCCGCACATCCGCGGTCTGGCAGACTATATTCCGGCCGCGGAGGATGTATGTTTCGATCCTGTGGCGCCGGTGGAGAAGAGGGATTATTACGAATTATCGTCGGCCCAAAAACGCATTTTTATTCTCCAATACCTGGATCCGCGGGGAACCGGGTACAATACGCCGCTGGTGGCGGAGCTGACCGGAGAGCTGGATGAAGACCGGCTCGAACGGGCCTTCGTATCGTTGATCGCCAGGCACGAGAGCTTCCGCAGCTCATTTTTTTTGCTGGCTAATCAACCGGCGCAGCGGGTGCATGGCGAAGTCCCGTTCGCGGTCGGGCGGCATGACGCCACCCGATGGGACGATGCCGGCCCGGACCGGGTGAAGCGGGAGATCGAACGGTTCATCGCCCCCTTTGACCTGGCGGCGGCGCCATTGCTGCGGGCCATGCTTGTCCGCTGCGAGGCCGGGCGGCATGTACTGGTTCTGGATATGCATCATATTGTAGTGGACGGCGTGTCCATGAATATCCTGATCCGGGATTTTATGGATCTCTACGCGGGTAAGGCTCTGCCGCCCCTCGATGTCCAGTACCGCGACTACGCGCTCTGGCAGCGGGAACAACGCGTCGCCGGCCGTTTCGAGAGCCAGGAACGCTACTGGGTGCAGCGGTTTTCGGACTCCATTCCGCTGCTGGACTTGCCGGCGGATTTCCCCCGTCCCGATATTCTGAGCGAAGCGGGGCGGCTGGAGGAATTTACGCTGGAACCGGGGCTAACGGCGCAGGTGAAGGCATTGGCGGAGGAACGGGGAGCGACGCTGTTCATGACGCTGCTGGCGGTGTTCAACGTATTGTTGGCGAGGCTGTCCGGGCAGGAAGACATCGTAGTGGGGACGCCTGTGGCCGGACGGCCGCATGTGGATCTGGAAGGGATCATAGGCGTGTTCATCAACACGCTGGCGTTGCGCAATTTCCCCGCCCCGGACCTGGGATTCGTTGATTTTTTGCGCGAATTGAAACAACATACCATCGCGGCCTTCGATAACCAGGATTATTCGTTCGAAGACCTGGTAGATCGCCTGGCGGTTCGCCGCGACACCGGGCGGAATCCACTGTTCGACGTGATGCTGGTGTTGCAGAACATGGAGATTCAGGAGGCGGAAATACCTGGATTGACGCTCTCCCCGTATGGGTATGAGCACCGCCGGGCGAAGATCGACCTCATCTTTAACGGAGAGGAGGCGGGCGGCGAGATCCGGTTCGTGGCGGAATACGCCACGGATTTGTACAGGCGGGCGACCATCTTGCGGTTCATCGATTATTTCAAGCGGTTGCTGGCCCAAATCTGCGCGGATCCTTCCAGGAAGACCGGTGAGTACCCGCTTGTTTCGGTCGAAGAACAGGATGAGATCCTGCGTGTGTTCAATGGAAACCGGAGCGATATCTTCGGCTTCCCTGCCAGTGAATTGCATCTCACCATCCAGGAGGCGTTCCGCCGGCGGGCGGAGAAGGACGGCGACGCTCCGGCGGTGGTGTTTGGAGATGTGACTCTGACCTATGGGGAATTATATAGCCGCGGGTCGCGCCTGGCGCGGATTTTGTCCGAACGCGGCGCGGGCCCCGAAGCGATCGTAGCGGTGGCGGCCGGCCGGTCCGAAGTATTGGTAGTCGCTCTGCTGGGGATTTTATCCTCCGGCGCCGCGTATTTGCCCATCGATCCCAATTACCCGCGGGAGCGGCGGGAATTTATGCTGCGTGACAGCGCCGCGTGTGTGTCCCTCGTCTCGGGACCGGTTGGGGAACCGATGGAGACGATAATCGATCTGAATGCCGCCCTTGAAATCAGCAAGGGAGCATCTCCTTATCATGACGCCGGCGGGCCTACCGATGCTGCGTTCGTCATTTACACCTCCGGCACCACAGGCAAACCCAAAGGGGTGATGGTGGAGCACCGGCAGGCGTTGAATGTCCTGTCGTGGTTCGGAAAAGCCTATGGAATCGGCCCCGGCAGCCGGGTGCCGCTACTCACCGAATACACCTTCGATCCCAGTGTGAACCAGATCTTCGCCACATTGTCATGGGGCGGGACATTGCATGTGATTGCCGGCGGGGTGCTGATTCACAAAGAATTATTGCGCCAGTATTTTGCCTCCCGGCACATTCAATTGGCCAATCAGGCCCCTTCGTTTTTGAAAGAATTCCTGGACCGGCAACCGAAGCTGCCATCGTTGCGCACGGTGATTTCCGGCGGCGACCGGCTGGATACCGACCTGAAAGACCGGTGGCTGGACGCAGGCTACGTGGTCTTCAACCATTACGGACCCACCGAGACAGGCATCGACGCATGCGCTCTTCGTTGCGGTTCCGGAGTCGTCACCATCGGCGCGCCGATCTCCAACGCGACGGTCGTGGTGTTGGGGCCTTGCGGCACACTCCAACCGGTGGGCGCGGCCGGCGAACTATGCATCTCCGGCGGGGGAGTGGCGCGGGGCTATTTGAACCGGCCGGAACTCACCCAGACATTGTTTGTCCCCCATCCCCATTTCGACGGAGCCATCATGTACAAAAGCGGCGATTGCGGCCGCTTTCTTGAGGATGGCTCGTTGCAGCTTCTGGGGCGCATCGACCAGCAGGTGAAGATCCGCGGCTTCCGTGTGGAGACCGAAGAAATTCGCATTTTACTGAAGAACCATCCGTCGGTTACGGACGCCGCGGTGGTGGATGTCGTCCTGGGACAGGGTGAAGCCCATCTGGCGGCTTTTTTGGTAACCACGGACGAAGATACCGATTGGGCCGATTATCTGGCTGAGCGACTTCCTTATTATATGGTGCCGTCGCGGTTTATCGCCATTGACGGGATACCGGTGACTGCCAACGGCAAAGTGGATCGCGGCCGGTTGCGGCGAATGGCGGCGGCGGAGACAACCGTCGCAGATTTTATTCCGCCGCAAGATGCGTTGGAACGGCAGGTGGAGGAAATCTGGAGCAAGGTCTTGGGGATAACCGGAATCGGAGTGTTGGACAACTTTTTTGACAGGGGAGGGAATTCATTGTTGATTTTGCGGGTGAATGCCCGCCTCAAAGAGGTGATGAAGCGCGACATTCCGGTGGTGGCGATGTTCAAGCATCCCACCATCCGCTCGCTGGCCCGCTATTTGCGGGAGGAGGCGGCGGCGGTTGGGGAGGTTGCGCCTGTCCCCGCTTTTGTACCGGTCGTCGATCCGGGACGATCCCCCGACGCAGCCGTGATCGGCATGGCAGGCCGTTTTCCCGGAGCACCTGATATCGGGACTTTTTGGGACAATCTCGTCACCGGCGTCGAGTCGGTGGTTTTTTTCGGCAAGCAGGAGTTGGCGGATGAAGGGATCGATGCCCAATCGTTGGATCATCCGGATTATGTCCGGGCCGCGGCCATTCTGGAAAACAAGCATTATTTCGACGCGGCCTTCTTCGACTATTCCCCCAACGAGGCGTTGATCATGGATCCGCAGATCCGCATCTTCCACGAATGCGCCTGGGCGGCGCTGGAAGACGCCGGGTATTGTCCCGATCATTACGAAGGGCGCATCGGCGTGTACGCCGGGGCCGCCGACAACTTTTACTGGCAGGGGTTGGCGTTTCTGTCGGGACATGGCGAGACTCTGGGGCCGTTCGCTGTGGCGCAATTGTCCAACAAGGATTATCTGTGCGCCCGGGTGGCCTACAAGTTAAATTTACGCGGACCGGCGATGGTGCTGCATTCGGCCTGCTCCACGTCGTTGGTGGCCATTCACACGGCGTACCGCGCGGTTTTGGCCGGAGAGTGCGATATGGCTCTGGCGGGCGGCGTCACCCTGGCCGCAGCCTTGAAATATGGCTATATCTATCAAGAAGGGATGGTGAACTCGCCGGACGGTCATTGCCGGGCGTTCGATAAAGACGCCCGGGGCACGGTGAGCGGCGAGGGAGCCGGCGTCGTCGTACTGAAACCTCTGGGCGCGGCGCGCGCCGACCGGGATCATGTGTACGCGGTGATCAAAGGAAGCTCCGCCAACAACGACGGCGTGAGAAGGGTGGGATTTTCCGCTCCCAGCGTGGAGGGCCAGGCGGAGGCGATTGCCGGCGCGTTGGCCATGGCGGGGGTGGATCCCGGGACTGTCGGGTATGTGGAGACTCATGGTACCGGTACTGTACTGGGAGATCCCATCGAGGTGGAGGGGTTGAAGCTTGCCTTCCGAACGGCTGGAACTGGATTTTGCCGGATCGGATCAGTCAAGACCAATATCGGCCATCTGGACGTTGCGGCGGGGGTGGCTGGATTTATCAAGACGGTCCTCGCCCTCGAGCACCGGGTCATCCCTCCCAGTTTGCATTTCAAGATCCCCAATCCCAATATCGATTTTGACCGGTCGCCGTTTGTGGTCAACGATGCGCCGTTCCTGTGGCGTCCGGCTGAAACGCCGCGGCGCGCCGGCGTCAGTTCCTTTGGGATCGGCGGCACCAACGCCCACGTGATTCTGCAAGAAGCGCCGGTCGCGGACGCCTCCGCCGTCGAAACCTTTCGCCGCCAGACGCGGCTGTTATGCATCTCCGCCCGGAGCGACGCCGCGTTGCAGCAGTTGTCGTCGCGGTTGGCGGCCCGCTTACAGCAAGACCCTGATGTCGATCTCGCCGATGTGTGTTACACCATGGCGGTGGG
>JAHELQ010000433.1 GCA_024644125.1 Candidatus Aminicenantota bacterium
TCCTGTTTCCAGGGCAGGGGGCGCAGTATTATGATATGGGCAAAGGCCTGTATCAAAGTGAACCCGTCTTCCGCCGGGAATTGGACGGTTGTTTCACTATATTGAAACCGCTGCTGGGTTTTGACTTAAAGGCAGTATTGTATCCCGAGTCGGGCCTTCCGGCGGCGGACATCCATCAGACAGCGGTGACGCAACCATTGCTGGTGGCGTTCGAATATGCCCTGGCCCGGTTGTTGATCCATTGGGGCATTGTCCCTAAAGCGATGACCGGCCATAGTATCGGCGAATACGCCGCCGCCTGCCTGGCGGGCGTCCTATCCCTGGAAGATACTCTGCGCCTGGTGGTGAAACGGGGGCAATTGATGCAGGGGCTTCCGTCCGGCGGCATGCTTAGTGTTCCGTTACCGGCTGCGGAGGTCGAGGCGTCGCTAGATTCGTCGCTCTCACTGGCGGCCGCCAATTCCAGCAACCGGTCGGTGGTTTCCGGTCCACATGAAGCGATTGTCGCCTTCGAGGAGAAACTGGCCGGGCAGGGCTTCAATGCTCGCCGTCTCCACACATCCCATGCGTTCCATTCCGCAATGATGGATCCGATAATCGAAGAATTCACCAATTATATGGGAAATATAGCCGTCAACTCACCGCGAATCCCATACATCTCAAATCTTACCGGCGCCTGGATTTCCGGTGCCGAATTGAACGATCCCTCGTACTGGGCCCGGCATCTAAGAGGGACAGTGCGCTTCGCCGAGGGAACAGTAACACTGCTGGGATTAGACAATCCGGTCTTTGTGGAGGTGGGGCCGGGAAACGCCTTGAGCACGTTTATCCGGCAACACCGCCAGTGCACGCAGGAGATTGCCCGCAACACGTTAAATCTGGTGCGCCATCCTCAAGAAGAAATCGATGAGGAAAAGATGCTTTTCCAGCAAGTCGGGCAACTGTGGCAATTGGGACAACCGGTGGATTGGGCGCTGATGCGGGAACATGAGGCTTGCCGGCGTATTCCGCTGCCCACTTATCCGTTCCAGCGGAAAAGATATTGGTTGGATGTAAAACCGGATGATTTTAGACTGCTTCACGCCAATGAAGGGGGGATGCCGCCCCGGCAAGAGGATCCCGCCGATTGGTTCTATATCCCTTCCTGGCGGCAGGAGCCTGTTGCGATGGGGATTGATCTTCTTCACGACGACAACGCCCCCTGGCTGGTGATGGGTGGGGACGATCCGTTGACCGACGCGTTGGTGCGACGGTTGAAACAGTTGGATTATAGGGTCGTTCTGGTCAGGCGGGGAAAAATGTTTTCCAGGCCTGAAGAATTTGAATATACCGTCAATCCGGCGGACGAAGAAGGATTCGAGACGGTGTTCAAAGAGTTGATCCGGCAGAAACGCCTTCCCTGGCGCGTGATTCATTTGTGGAGCGAACAGCATGGCGAAGAACATTCGCTGCTTCCGGGCGCCTTGCGGCCGGAGTTGGAGCTCGGCCTCTATAGCCTTTTGTCATTGGCCTGCGCCGTCGGGGAAGTGGGTGGGACAGTTCCAATACAATTGGGTGTGGTTACGCGGGGGATTCAAGATGTGACTGGCGAGGAAGCATTGTGCCCATGCGCCGCTCCTCTGCTTGGGGCGGTGAAGACCATTCCACTGGAATATTCCAATATCTCTTGTTGTTGCCTTGATATCACGCCGCCCAATTCCGGGACCCACGCGCTGAATGTGGCAGTGGACCATCTGGTGGCTGAATTCGAACACGGCTTCTCTCAGCCGGTAGTGGCGTTCCGGGGAAAACACCGCTGGATAAAAACGATAAAACCCCACCCATTGAAGGCGACATCGGATCGCGATCTTCCCTTCAAAAAGAACGGGCATTATCTGATAACCGGCGGTATGGGCGGCATGGGATGGACTTTTGCCCGGTATCTGGCGGAGCATTGGCAGGCGAAGCTCTTGCTCGTCGGGCGTTCGGAATTTCCCCTTCATGATGCCTGGGATGATTGGCTGGCTTCGCATCCGGCCGAAGATCCCATCGCGGACAAAATTTCCCGGATCGGGGAATGGGAAAAAGCCGGAGCCGAAGTAATCCCGGTCAGCGCGGATATCGCCGATTACAATCAGATGAAGACGATCCTTGATGCAGCCCGCCGGAGGTGGGGGACAGTCGATGGAGTGCTCCATACAGCGGGTATCGCAGACTACGAGGGGATTATTCAGAACCGCACCCGGCAAATGACCAGCCGGGTGTTGGCGCCGAAGGTGGATGGGACGCTGGTATTGGACGCGCTCCTGGAAAAGGATAATTTAGACTTTTTTGTTCTTTGCTCTTCTCTCGGCAATGTGATTTACAAGGTTAAATTCGGACAAGTGGGCTACCAGGCGGCCAATGAGTTTCTCGAAGTGTTTGCTTCTAACCGGGCGGCCCGGCGCGATGGAATCACCGTTGCCGTTAATTGGACTGATTGGAAAGATGTGGGCATGACCATCGAAGCCCTGGATCGCGGAGGCCGGAATCGCGGCGATATCTCTGAACGGGATGAGTTGTTGCGCGCCGCATTGACGCCCGAAGAAGGCGTCGATGCGCTGAAGCGTATTCTCGGCAGCGGCCGTAGCCATGTGTCCATTTCCACCCAGAATCTCGATCTTCTGCAACGATACATCGACGACGAAATCCAACGGGCGCTGTCGGACAGGGGACAGGCAACAGCGAGCGGCGAGGAACGGGAGCCGTCTCTCAGGGAGCGGCCGAAGAATTTGGCCGGACAATTGGAGGCGCCCGCTAGCCAAACGGAACTCGCCCTCGCATCCCTCTGGCAACGGTATCTTGGAATCGACGCCATCGGAGTACACGATGATTTCTTCGCTCTTGGCGGCGATTCTTTGTTGGCGGTCCAATTGATCTCCCGCATCAACGAAGCCTTTTCTCAAAATTTCCCTTCCCATATCATGATCAAGCATAAGACCATCGCTTCCCTGGCGAGACTTGTCGAACCAGCCTCGATCCCAGGGCAGCCGGACATCACCGGATTTGTGACGCCGGGGCAGGGTTCCCATTTGGTGGAGATCCAGGGAGGCGAGGAAGGAGTCAACCCTCTGTTCCTGATCCATCCCATCGGCGGACATGTCTATTTTTATCGCGATCTGGCCTTCCAGTTACCAAAACACCTACCGGTCTTCGGTTTGCAAGCCCGGGGTATGGACGGCGCTTCGGCTCCGGTAGAAAGTATCGGGGAAATGGCGGGTCTCTATTTGAAAGAGATCGAACTCATCCGTCCACATGGCCCTTACCGGCTGGGCGGCTCCTCGTTTGGTGGTCTGGTGGCTTTTGAACTGGCCCGGATCCTTTGGGACAGACGACAGGAAACCGAACTTCTCTTCATGGTGGACACTCCGGCTCCAGGCGAATATTCAAAAGAATTGGCCGACGAGGCCGCGGTTCTTGCCTACCTGGCGAGTTTCACTTCCCAGGGGAAAGGGATCGACGCCGAAAAGATCCGCCGCATGTCCTCATCTCAAAAGCAAGAGTACATCGTGCAATTTGCCCAAAACGCAGGGCAAAAAGATCCCGCAGTATTTCTCGAACAGGTGAAAATCTTGATCAATATCCACGGCGCCCATGCCCGGGCCATGGAGAGCTACCGTCCCTGCCGCCTGGAGCAGTCTATCATCTACTTCAAGCCCATGGACCACAGCCCCCATAACAGCGTAGATCCGCTGACCAAATGGTCAAGGCACACCGCCGGTTCCATCGATCTTCACTTCGTAACCGGCGACCACAACACCATGAACGACCCGCCCCACGTGGCCGCCATCGGTAAAATCCTCACCCCTTTGTTGCGTTGAACAAAACCAGTTTTGCCTGTCCCCAGCTCCCGGCGTGATTGGAGGCCGTGAATAGGATGAATGAAATGTAACCCGGCAGAGAAGAGATTTTGCCGGATGTTATCGGAAATGTTTTGGGGCCGGTGTACGGATACGGACAAAGAACGTCCGTTTTTGTCATGTGGGTGAAGTCTGATTTGTGAGGCTTGGTGGGTGTTGACGCCTTAATTGTAGATAGTCATCATTATCTTCCAGGCGGAGCGGCACTGGCACCATTATTGCATGTGAACTCAAGGAATGCTCATGCAAAAGATTCCTGTTTTTTTTGATTATGCCTGCGAATGCCACCGGCGGAAGCCTATGCTGCGGGTGGTTGGAAGAAGGAATTTTTTGCAAAATAACTATGTAAAGGAAGCTATTATGAGATCAATGATCAAGAGCTCGCCTTCCTGATTGTTTCAAGACAATCGCCACTTTTAACTCCTGAATTATCTAAGGAAATTCCCCCGCAATATTCCTATCGGGGGAGCTTTATAAAAAAAGGACATCAATCATGGAATCTACTCATAAGTTTGACAAAAAAAACATCGAGGCTGTTGCGGCGCTCACTTCAATGCAGGAGGGGATGCTGTTCCACTATTTGAAGGACCCTGGAAATGAAAGTTACCTCGAGCAATTGCGATTGGAGCTAGTTGGGAAGGTGGATGTGGATCTGCTTCGCCGGGCGTGGGACGCGGTGGTCCAGCGGCATGGAATCTTGAGGACCTGCTTCCGCTGGGAGAACGTGTCGCAACCTGTACAGGTGGTAATGAAAACATATCCGGTTCAATTGAGGGAATTGGACCGGCAGGCGGACGAACGCTTTCTCGAAGAAGACCGGGAAGAAGGGGTAGATCTAGCCGTCGCGCCGTTCCGGGTCACCTTGTGCAGAAAGATGGCGGACCGGTGCACGATGATTTTAACCTTCCACCACATACTCCTGGATGGCTGGAGTACCGGCGTTATTTTGAGGGATTTTTTCACCGCGTACAACCGCCTGGCTGAAGGCCGGCCGACCGGGCCTGGAAAGAGCCCGCAATACAT
>JAHELQ010000434.1 GCA_024644125.1 Candidatus Aminicenantota bacterium
CAACGACGGCAGGCGTAAAGTGGGGTACGCGGCTCCCGGAGCCTCCGGGCAGGCGGCCGTCATTCGTATGGCTCTCGAAGTGGCGGAGGTGGATCCTCTAACCATCGGATATGTGGAGACCCATGGGACCGGAACGACATTGGGAGATCCCATCGAGCTGGAAGCGTTGAAAATGGCGTTTCCTCAAAGCGGGACAAAGTATTGTGGCATTGGCTCGGTAAAAACCAACGTGGGGCATCTGAACAATGCCTCGGGAGTGACTGGCTTCATCAAGACAGTCCTCTCCTTGCAGAATCGGTTCATTCCTCCCAGCCTGAACTTTCGCGCCCCGAACCCGGCTCTTGGATTGGAAGGGAGCCCGTTCTTCGTAACTGATACATTGAAAGAGTGGATAACCAACGGAACACCCCGTCGCGCCGGCGTCAGTTCGTTCGGCGTCGGCGGGACAAATGTCCATCTCATTCTGGAAGAAGCTCCTCCAATGGAAGAGGATGATAGAGCGCCTGTCTCCGGGCGCGATCTACATATTCTTCCAATTTCCGCCAAAAGCGATGAGGCTTTGCGGCAACGGTGCCGGCAGTTGTCGGCTTTTTTGAAACAGTATGCCGGCCTGCCGCTTGAGCGGGTGGCTGCAACGCTTCAAACCGGCAGGCAGGAATTCCGGCTGCGGCGCATGATTGTGGCCGGGGACCCTGAGGACGCGGTCAAGAAATTGGAGAAAGAGGACCGGCTGCCCTCCGGCGAGGCGGAGGAGCAAGAGCCGGCGATTATATTTTTATTTTCCGGCCTTGGCGGGGAACGGCCCGAAATGGGGCGGCAATTGGCCGAGAACGAGCCGGTGTTCAGGGAAGCGATGGATCGTTGCCGGGCGATAATTGGAGATGAGGACGATCTTCTGTCGCCGCAGCCCAGGATGTTGGCGTTTCAATTTGCCCTGTCTGAATTACTGCGGTCCTGGGAGCTCGAACCCGCCGGGGTGATGGGGTACAGTTTCGGCGAATTCGCGGCGGCGGTGACGGCGGGGGTGTTGACGCTGGAAGAGGCGCTGCGATTGGTCGTGTTACGGTCGCAGGCGGTGTCGTCGGTGCGGGGGGGCGGAATGGCGAGTGTTCCGCTGAAAAAAGAGGAGTTGGCAGGACGATTGCCCGCTTCATTGGCCATCGCTATCGACAACGGCGATTCCTGCGTGGTGGCAGGTCCAGAAGCGGATATCGAAGCTCTGGATGAAACGTTGCAAAATCAGGGGATCATGTGTATCCGAATTCCTATCTCAAGTCCACTGCACACCGAAGCCATGGCTCCGGCAGCCAATATTCTGGCACAGGGCTTGTACGGCCTGTCGCAGGCTACGCCTGTTATTCCCTGGTTGTCGGGAGTGACAGGGACGTGGACGGCGCGAGGCGAAGCGGTGAATCCCGATTATTGGCTTCGCCACTTGCGGCAACCGATGCGCATTTCATCATGCCTGGACGAACTGGCGCGCATGAAGCGGGCGATTTGCATCGAAATCGGGCCGGGCCGCGAATTGTCGCCCCTGGTGGCGCGGCGGGCGGCCGAGCGTGAAGTGGAGGGTATCCGGGCCTTCAGCCTGTTTCCTCCCCTCAGGAAAGAGGATGAGCTATATTATATGTTGACGGCGTTGGGGCGGTGTTGGCTCTGGGGCAAACCCATTGATTGGCGGCGCTTGTACCCGGGGATCACGCCGCGGCTATTGCCGCTTCCCATCTATCCCTTCGACCGCCGCCATTTCCCTTGCGATGTGCTGCGGCCCTCCCAACCTCAACCGAAGTCAGAAGCGCAACTCGGAACGCCGGATCGGCAGATAAGCGGCGAGCCGATGGACGGGATTGAACGGATTATCGCCTCCATCTGGAGAGAGTATCTGGGAGTGGCACGAGTGGGGATCGACGATGACTTCTTCGAATTGGGAGGGGATTCTCTCAGAGCCAGCAATGTGGCGGCGGAAATCCACCGCGAGACCGGATTCGTGATTCCGGTGCAGGTGATCTTCAATACTCCTACGATCCGCGCGCTCTCTTCTTATGTCGGACAATCTCTACCGTATGGCTACGAAGCGGTGGAAGCTGTGGAAAAGCGTGATTATTACCCGTTATCGTCCCAGCAAGAACGGTTGTTCGTGCTTCACCAATTGCAACCGCGAAGGACAGGATACAACGAATTGGCCGTTCTATCGCTAGAAGGGGCGGTAGATGCGGGGTTGCTGGAAGAGGCGGTAAAAAAGCTCATCCTGAGGCATGAAGCGTTGCGGACGTCGTTTCACTTGCTGTACTCGGGGCCTGTGCAACGGGTGAGTCCGCAGGCGGCGTTCGCGATCGAGCGAGGCGTTCTCGAAGGCCTCGATGACCGGTTGCCGCAGCTTGAATCGTTGGTCGCGGAGTTTATCCGGCCCTTCGATCTTGGCCGGGCGCCGCTTTTGAGAATGATGTTGGTCTTCTTGGGCGGAGAGCGACATGTGTTACTGGTAGATATCCACCATATCGTCAGCGACGGAGCCACCATCGGCGTCATCGTGAAGGAATTGGACGCAATGTATTCCTCGCGACCGCTGGAACCTGTACAGGTCCAATACCGGGATTATGTCCAATGGCAAAAAAGCGGGCGACGCTCTACCGGTTGGCAATCACACGAAGATTATTGGCTTCGGAGGTTCGGCGATCTACCGGAACCTCTGCAATTGCCCTACGACGAGTCGCGGCCGATGATCCAGGACTTCTCCGGCCAGACGAGCCACTTCTTCATGGCCCCGTCCAATGCAGCCGCCTTGCGGGAGTTGTGCCTGGATGAAGGGATCACTCTGTTTATGGCTCTGCTGGCGGTCTACACAGTTTGGCTCTGGAAACTTTCGGGGCAGGAGGATCTGGTGGTGGGAACCCCGGTGGCCGGGCGGCGGCATAGTATGTTGCGTGGATTGGTGGGGATGGTGGTCAATACTCTGGCCATCCGAGCCAATCCAATGGGCGCGAAACATTTTCGCCATTATCTGGCAGAGATCAAAGTGATCATGTTGGCTGCCTTCGAACACCAGGATTATCCCCTCGAAGAGCTGGTAGAAAAGGTGATGACCGAACGGGACGCCGGGCGCAATCCATTGTTCGATGTGATGTTCGTGCTCCAGGAGATGAAGGCGGCGACGTTCCAGATGGAGGGGATCCGGGTGACGCCATTGGCGATAGCTCCGGCCGTGGCGCGTTTTGATCTGGTGTTGGGCGCCAGCGTGACGGAGGATGAGGGCTTGCGATTCGACCTGACCTATAGCAGCCGGTTGTTCCGGCAGGAAACGATCCAGCGCTTCTTTGGGTATTTTATGAAAATTTCCGACGCTCTCGTATCAGATAGAGGGGTATTGTTGGAAGAGATCGATGTCATCCCGGAAGATGAACGGCAAAACCTGCTCATTCATATGAACGCCACGACCGAAGAGTTCCCTCTCCATAAAAGCGTGCTGCACAAGACGCTGGAACAAGCTCCCGATTCCATCGCCGTGGAATACCGGGATACGGCGTTAACCTACCGCGAGCTCTTGAGAGCCGCCTTTCGCACGGCACAATCGCTTAAACTGCAAGGCGCCGGACGGGAAACTGTGGTCGTCTTGATTTCCGGTTCGCATCCCGGAGCATTGGCTGCCATTCTGGGAATTTGGGGGGTGGGCGCCGCCTATCTGCCTGTGGATCCGTCGTACCCTCGAGAACGAATTCGAATGATGGTGGCGGATAGCGGCGCTGTCGCCTCGCTATCGGATGATGTGGCGCTGCATGACGAGGAAGGCTTCCCCGGTGGAGAGCCACCTCTGGCGGAATTGGCGGCTGGAGTGGGACGGAACGCTTCTATTATTTATACTTCCGGTACGACTGGCCAGCCCAAAGGAACGGTAGTCCGGCACGAAGCCATCTCGAATCTGTGCTGCTGGATGGGCGAACATCATCATATGGAATGCGCCGACCGGAGCTCGCAGTTCGCCTCGTTGTCGTTCGACGCGTCGGCGCTGGAGATGTTTCCGTGCCTATGGGCGGGCGGGACTGTGGTTATCGTTCCGAAGGAGGTGCGTCCGGATCCGGCTCGGTTGTGCCGCTTTTTTGACGAGCGGCGCATCACGTCGGCGTTTTTGCCGCCGGCTGTGTATTATCATGCGATGAAGCAACCGCTCCGCTATATGAGGATTTTGCAGGTTGGCGGGGAAAAACTGACGAGTGTTTGCACACAGGAATACGACCTCTTAAACATTTATGGGCCTACTGAAAATACTGTTGTCACCACATCGTACCGCGTGACTGCCGCGCATCACAACATCCCCATTGGGAAACCGCTTCCCAATCAGCGGATCTATATCATCGAACCGCGGTCGCTGCGGTTGCAACCGCTTGGGGTGGCGGGGGAGCTGGTGATCGCCGGCATCGGACTGGCGGAGGGTTATCTCAACCGGCCGGAACTAACGGCGGAGAAGTTTGTCTCGCTTCAATTGACGGAAGATGGTTTGCCGGAGCGGTGTTACCGCAGCGGCGACCTGGCCCGCCGGCTGGCATGCGGCAATATCGAATTTCTGGGACGTATTGATTCGCAAGTCAAGATTCGCGGCTTCCGCATCGAGTTGGGGGAGATCGAGCATGTGCTGGCGGCGCATCCAAACATCCGCGAAACAGCGGTTCTGGATGTTCCTCTCGACAGCGGTGACCGTGAATTATGCGCCTACCTTGTCTTGAGGCAACCGGAAGAATCTGTCGCCTGCGGCGATCTGTGGCGGGACTATCTGGAGGCGCGGCTTCCGGGATTTATGGTACCGGCTTTTTATGTAATCTTACCACAATTGCCGGTGACAGCCAACGGCAAATTGGATCGAAGGAAACTTCCGCGCCCCGATGGTTGTATGCGCG
>JAHELQ010000435.1:0-2229 GCA_024644125.1 Candidatus Aminicenantota bacterium
CCCCCGGAATCTTTTGGGATCGACGACAATTTCTTCCAATTGGGAGGCCATTCTCTGAAAGCCACGTTGATGGTATCCCGCGTTCATAAAGATATGCGCGTGAAACTCGTGCTCACCGATGTGTTTTCCCAGCCCACCATTCGCGGCCTGGCAGGATTGGTAGCTTCAAAATCCAAGCAGGCTTTCGCCACGATCGAACCTGCCTCCAAACGGGATTTTTATCCTCTGTCGCCGGCGCAGCAACGGTTGTTCGTGCTCCATCAATTGAGTCCCCAATCCACCGGGTACAATATTCCGCAGGTGCTGAGCCTCTCAGGCCCCGTGGACCGGCAATCGTTCCAGGAGACATTTCATATGCTGGTCAACCGTCACGAAAGTCTTAGAACATCCTTTCGAATCACAAGTGGACAACCGGTTCAAGTAATCGCAGATGAATGCGAATTCCTGCTGGAATATTGGGAAGCGGCGGATGAGCACGATAAAAAGAAAAGAGTCCGGGAGTTTGTGCGGCCGTTTGATCTATCGCATGCTCCGCTGATGCGGGCCTGCCTCGTCAGGATTTCCCCGGATGAGCATCTGCTCATGACCGATCTTCACCATATCATCGCCGACGGTGTGTCGCACGCGGTTTTGCTCCAGGAATTCCTTGCGTTTCACGACGGTCAACCGTTACCTCCGGTAACCCTTCACTACAAAGACTTTTCCCAATGGCAACTGGACAGGCTCGATACGGTTAGTGAGCAGCGGCGATTCTGGTTGCGGGAACTCTCGGGCGAGCTACCGGTCCTTCAATTACCCACGGATTTCCACCGGCCGTCGGTGCTGCAATTTGACGGGCGCGAAGAGCGGTTCGTATTCGACGCCGAGGTGACCGGGCGTCTCCAACGATTGGCCGGGAGCTCAGGCTCCACGATGTTCATGGTACTCATGGCTCTATTGAATGTTCTCCTCAACCGCTTGAGCGGGCAGGACGACATCATTGTCGGCGTACCGGTGGCAGGGAGAATGCATAGCGATCTGGCCCGCGTCGTGGGGAATTTTGTCAATACCCTGGCCATCCGCACCCGGGTAGAAGCGGAGGCTCCGTTTTCACGGTTGCTGGAACGTCAAAAAGAGATTGTGCTTCAGGCATTCCTGAACCAGGATGTGCAGTTGGAAGATATCATCGACCGGTTGGGGGTTGTTCGGGATACATCTAGAAATCCCCTGTTCGACGCGGTGTTCTCTTACCAGGATGTGGAGATGGAAGCGGCGGCTCCACAGGCAAACGGAATCGCCGGGCTTTTCGCCAGACCCTACGCGTATGAAAACACCGCAGCCAAATTCGATCTGACGCTTCTTGGAAGTTTGCCCTCGGACCGGTTGGCCTTTACCCTACAATTCAGCACCCGTCTGTTCAAACGAACCACTGTGCAGCGGTTCATCGCGTGCTTCGGTCGGATAGCGGAATTGTTGGCGCTGGAGCCCGAAAGCTCGCTGGAAGCTCTTGATATCATCAGCTTCCATGAGAAAGAGCTCATTCTCCGGCAATTAAATGACACCGCCGCTGAATATCCGGACGACGCCCTGGTTCACCAATTATTCATTCAACAAGCAGAGAGACTTCCAAACCGGGTGGCGTTGACAACCTATCCCGGAAAAGAACATTTTACTTATGATATATTAAAAGAAGCGGCTCTCGAAGTAGCGGCCCTGTGCCGGCGAAGCGGCGTCGCAAGGGGAATCGTTGTTCCGGTGCTGGCCGAGAAGGGCTTCGCCATGATTGCGGCGTTATTGGGCGTCATTGAAGTCGGAGCGGCGTATCTTCCCATTGATCCGTCGCTTCCCGCCGGAAGGGTGCGATATATGCTCGATGATTGCAGAGCGGATTTTCTTTTAACCACCGACGAGCGCTTCATCGACTGGCATCGATTGAGGGACCTCAATTATTGTGTGGTGAGTGATTTGCCGCTCGCGTTTACCGAAGAGAGGCGGCTCCAGTCTGGAAATCATCCGGCGGACGCTCTTTATGTAATCTACACCTCCGGTACGACCGGCAAACCCAAAGGAGTCGTGGTCGAGCACCGAAATCTCGTTCGCCTACTGTTTAACGACCGCTTTCAATTCGATTTTTCCTACCGGGATACATGGACCATGTTTCACTCCTTCAATTTTGATTTTTCGGTGTGGGAGATGTATGGCGCACTTTTATACGGAGGCCGTTTGGTGGTGGTCGATAGGGAATCCGCC
>JAHELQ010000435.1:2239-4883 GCA_024644125.1 Candidatus Aminicenantota bacterium
CGGAACACCGGGATGTTCCTCGATATTCTCATCAAAGAGGCAGTCACTATATTGAACCAGACTCCTACGGCATTCTACACTCTGTCACAGATAGAGGCCAAACATCGGGAGAATGGGATGCTTTGTGTCCGTACCGTCGTATTCGGCGGCGAAGCGTTAAATCCATCAAAATTGAAACAATTTCATGACCGGTACCCGGCGGTCAAACTAGTCAACATGTTCGGCATTACTGAAACGACGGTGCATGTCACCTACAAGGAGATCGCCGCCACGGATATTGATTCGGGGCGCAGTTATATCGGCGGTCCTATTCCAACGCTTTATGTGTTTGTGGTCAATTCTTCCTTGAAGTTACAACCGCTGGGAGTTCAGGGAGAACTGTGCGTCGGCGGCTCCGGCGTGGCCCGCGGTTATTTGAACCGGCCGGAACTGACCAGCGAGAGATTTGTGCCCAATCCGTTCGGCCAGGGCGGCCGGTTGTACCGATCCGGTGATCTGGCCCGCCAGTGGGACAATGGGGGATTGGAGTATCTGGGGCGCATCGACCAACAAATTCAGATCCGGGGCTTCCGGGTGGAACCGGGGGAGATTGAAGCGCGATTGTTAATGCATTCCGCCATCGACGATGCGGTGGTGCGGGCGATCAGCTCTTCCGCCGGCGATCTGATGCTCCACGCTTTTTTGGTGGTCGAGAACAAGGACCTTTCTACGCAAGACATCGCCTCGCACTTGCGGCTGGTTTTGCCGGAGTATATGATTCCCGGCCACTTTCATATGGTGGATAACATTCCCCGCACGCCCAACGGCAAGATAGACGTGAAAGCGCTTGACAGTGTCGCTTCCGAGGCCCGTCAACCGGCAGTGGAGCGGTTGCTCCCCACCGGCGGAATGGAGAAAAAAATCGCGGCTGTGTGGTGTGAGGTTTTAAGCCTGGACGAAGTGGGGATCGACGAAAATTTCTTCGAACTGGGCGGCAACTCTTTGAATATCGTTTTGGTGAATAACCGGATAAAAGAGGAGTTGGAGCGGGATATTCCCTTGATTGTGATGTTTCAATACCCCACCGTCCGCTCCCTCTACCAGTATCTCTCCGATCAACAGCAACCCGCCGCTTCAAAGCGAGGGGATGATATCGAAGAGACCATGGCAGAAACCGTCGCGTTGTTCGACAACCTATAAAAACAGGACATGTTATGAAAAGACAAGAGACAGGATTCGAAATCGCCATCATCGGCATGTCGGGAAAATTTCCTGGCGCGGTCGATATCGAGGCCTTCTGGAGCAATCTGGAACGCGGCGTCGAATCCATTACATTTTTGACAGATGATGATTTGCGGCAGGAAGGCGTGCCGGAGAACGTGATTCATAATCCCGATTTTGTAAAAACCAAAGGCGGGGAAATCGCAGGTATCGATCTCTTCGATAGAGGCTTCTTCGGGTATACCGCCAGAGAGGCTGAAATCATGGATCCCCAACTGCGCCTGTTCCACGAGTTTACCTTCTGGGCTCTGGAGAACGCCGGGTACGATCCTTTCGCGTACGAAGGTGCCATAGGAATTTACGCCGGCGCGCTTCCAAATTTTGATTGGCAAGCGTTGGTGGCGTTGTCTGGAATGAGCCGGCAAATCGGCGCGTTCGCCGCTGCCCAGTTGACGGAAAAAAGTGTGCTCTGCACCCGCGTGGCTTACAAGCTCAACCTCAAGGGGCCGGCTGTATCCGTGCAGACTGCTTGCTCCACCTCGTTGGTTGCGGTCCATATGGCGTGCCGGGCTTTGTTGACGGCCGAATGCGATATGGCGGTGGCCGGCGGAGTGTCCATCGCTCCCTTCCCGGCTATCGGCTATGTATACCAGGATGGGATGATCGCGTCGCCGGACGGCCATTGCCGCGCGTTCGACGCCGACGCAGGAGGCACCAATGGCGGGAGCGGTATTGGTCTTGTAGTGCTGAAACGTTTGAAACAAGCGATAGCCCATGGCGATACGATTCACGCCGTGATTTTAGGCTCGGCCATCAATAACGATGGAATCCAAAAAGTTGGATTTACTGCCCCCAGCGTCGAAGGACAACGGGATTGTATCAAAAAGGCGTTGAAAATCGCCAGGATAGAACCTGAGACCATTGGTTATGTAGAAGCCCATGGCACCGGCACCCACATGGGTGATCCCATCGAGATCGAAGCCCTGACTCAGGCATTTGCAACTCCAAAGAGGGAATATTGCGCCATCGGTTCGGTAAAGACCAATGTCGGGCATCTGGACCGGGCAGCCGGAGTCGCTGGATTGATCAAGGCGGTATTGTCGCTTGAAAATAAAAAATTGGTTCCCAGTCTTTTTTTTGAGAGGCCAAATCCAAAAATTGATTTCAAGAATAGCCCGTTTTTTGTCAATACATCAAACGCCTCCTGGGAAGAGGGAGATAGTCCCCGCCGCGCAGCGGTCAGCTCATTCGGTATCGGCGGCACCAACGCGCACATCATCCTGGAAGAGGCGCCGATGCAATCTTCGTCATCACCCGGCAGGCGTTATCAGTGTATTGTCCTATCGGCGATGACTTCGGAAGCATTGGAACAAAAATCACACGATCTTTGTCAATACCTGGAAAACCATCCGAATTCAAATCTTGCGGATATCGCATATACCCT
>JAHELQ010000044.1:0-1542 GCA_024644125.1 Candidatus Aminicenantota bacterium
TTCTCCGCATTGACGGACATAGGCGGGCACTTCCTGGGCGGCAGTACAAATCACAGCCAGATCCGGCTTGTTGGGAAGGGTTTGCATGTCGGGGAAGCAAGGGATTCCCAGGACCGCTTCATGTTGAGGATTGACAGGATAAACCACACCGCGAAAACCACTGCCCACGAGGTTTGTCAATACTTTACCTCCGACGCTTTTGGGATTGGTCGTGACGCCGATGAGTGCGATTCGGTGGGGATTGAAGATTGCTTCCAATTTATGGGTATTGCTCATTATTTCCTCCGCTCACGTTTGTGATTCGATTATTGGGTTCACCTGGTTTGGTGTCTGTCCCGGTAGATGACCGTGGAGTGCTGATTGGGCCTACCTCCTCGTTGGGGAAAGTTAAATCATCAATTAGCAACTTAGTTTCCGTTCTGTGTCTGGATTCGCTCCATAGTACTTCCCGGCAAAAACGTTCGTTAGTGTTTGTCCGGGGGAGGACTAATATATCTAATATACTTGATCTAAGTATATTTGTAAATATGAAAAATTAAATTTTTTTTCTTCTAATCAGCGTTTCTTTGTCGCCAGGTGAAAGAGGCATTCGTGTATGCGGAGTTTTTAGTAAAAAATATCGTATCTATATATTGTGATTTTTTTGCGAATATGGTTAAATTACACAATCAAGCCAATTGACCTGGGTAACATATTTCCGGTTTTTTAGGTAAAACCGTTTTATTACGTTGTATATTAATGTGAGTTTTTTAGGAGGAACATATATGAGTGATCAGAAGCTGTTCAATCGCTGGCTTGTGGTGGCCGGCGCACTGCTGATTCAGTTATGCCTGGGGGCGATTTATGCCTGGTCGGTGTTTACCCCTTATTTAACCGGTAAAACCCAGGATCCAGTCCATCAATTCAATTTCACATCCACGCAGACGCAGATTATCTTCTCCGTGGGACTTGCGGCCTTTGCCGTAACCATGATCTTTGCCGGTCGCTGGCAGGCAAGAAGAGGCCCCAAATTAGTGTGTGTGGTGGGTGGTCTTGTATTGGGAGCCGGATATATCCTTGGTTCTGTCATCGGTACAAGTTTTATGGGACAGGTGCTTTCCATCGGTTTGATCGGCGGCGCCGGTATCGGCCTTGCATATGTGTGTCCTATCGCGGTTGGAATGCGTTGGTTTCCCGACAAGAAAGGACTCATTACAGGCCTGGCGGTGGCGGGTTTTGGATTCGGAGCCATGATCTGGGTCAAGCTTGCCGGTTCGTGGGGCCATTTGCTGGAAAAATACGGTGTGATAAAGGTTTTTTTAATATATGGTATCGTGTTTGCGGCCATCGTTCTTTTAGGCTCGATTTTTATGAAATATCCTCCTGAAGGGTGGAAACCAGAAGGGTGGAATCCTGCAGTGAATGCGAAAGGCGCTAACAATTCCGGAGGAGTGGAATTCAATAGCCGGCAGATGCTTAAAACCCCGCAGTTCTACGCATTGTGGACAACATTTGTGTTCAGCGCCATGGCAGGCCTTATGACCATCGGGATCATCAAGCTCT
>JAHELQ010000044.1:1552-18719 GCA_024644125.1 Candidatus Aminicenantota bacterium
GCCGTATTTCTTTCCATTGCCAATGGTTTGGGGCGTATTATTTGGGGGACCGCTTCCGAGAAACTGGGGCGCAACCGCTCTATCCTGATTATGACCCTGGCTCAAGGGATCGTGATGTTGGCGTTCTATTATATGGGCGGTTCCGCGATGCTTTTGTATTTGGGGGCCACATTGATCGGTTTCAATTTCGGCGGCAATTTTTCGTTATTCCCCACTGCCACCGCAGACTTTTTCGGGACACGTTCCGTTGGTTTGAATTACGGCTGGATGTTCACCGCTTATGGGGCCGGCGGCATTATCGGACCCATCCTGGCTGGTTTTATCAGGGATACCTGGCAAAATTTCCACATGGCGTTCGTGATTTCCGGAGTTCTTTGTCTGGCAGCAGCGGGCATCATGTATTTTGTGAAGGCTCCGTCCAATGCTCCAGTGGAATAGTGATGTCGGTAACAGTTTATGTTCTTGACATTTTTCAGTTTTTATTTTATAAAATAATCTCAGTACTATGATTTTGAGGCTGTTTTCAGAACACAAAACCAAAACTACTATACCCCAAGGAGGGAAATAACAGATGAGTAACATCGGTTCCTATGAAGAAATGAGAGAAACATTCACCTGGGAAATTTCCGAAAAAGAATTGGGCTTCAAAAAGGGCGATAATATCAACATCGGCTACTATTGTTCAGACCGGATCTGCGAAATGGGAAAAGCTGACAGGCTTGCGCTAATCTGGCAGGGACACAGCGGTGAGGTAAAAAAATATACCTTTGACGATATGAGGGTATACACCAACACCATTGCCCACTATTTGAAAGGATTGGGAATTGAAGCGGGCGACCGGATTTGTCTGTTCATGGACAAAGTTCCTGAGTTGTATTTCGGATTCCTGGGGATTTTGAAAATGGGTGGTATTGCCCAGCCATTGTTTTCCGCGTTTGGCGGCGAATCATTGTTCACACGGTTGAAGGATGCCAATACGAAGGCGATTGTCACCCAGAAAAAACACGTGAGCAAAGTCAGAAAAATCAAGGAAGAACTTCCCGAATTGCAGTATATCATCGTGGTGGACGACGATGGTAAAAAACCGCTTCGCGAGCAGGAGATCGCGTTCGATATGGAGGGGGCCGAAAAAATCGAGACCTTCGATATCTATCCCTCTATGGCCGAAACCCCGTCGGTGCTCCACTATACCTCCGGTACCACCGGACAACCCAAAGGCGCTCAACATGTCCATTATTCTTTGATTTCGCAGTATATCTCATCAAAATATGTACTTGATTTGATGGAAGACGATATCTATTGGTGCACCGCGGATCCCGGTTGGGTAACCGGTACATCGTACGGCATTATCGGTCCCTGGGCCAATGGCGTGACCCAGTGTGTGCTGGATGCCGGATTCAAGGCGGAGAGTTGGTACAAATTTATCCAGGATCACAGAATCACGATATGGTATTCCGCTCCAACCGCCATCAGGTCGTTGATGAAGGTGGGAACGGACGTTGTAAAACAGTATGATATGTCGTCCCTCCGTCATATGTGCAGTGTGGGTGAACCGCTCAACGCGGAAGCGGTCATTTGGTCGAAAGACGCTTTTGGAATGGAATTCTACGATACGTTCTGGCAGACCGAGACCGGCGCCCATATGATTTGTAATTACCCCGGCATGAAAGTGAAGCCAGGTTCGATGGGCAAACCGTTTCCCGGTATAACGGCGACAGTGCTCGATTTAAAAACCCACGAACCGATCCAGACTCCCGGCACTGTGGGATTGATTGCCTTCAAACCAGGTTGGCCTTCGATGTTCCGTAGTTATTGGAACAATGAAGCGGTTTACAAGAGTAAATTTATCAATGGTTGGTATATCAGCGGCGATCGCGCCAGCATCGATGAAGACGGATACTACTGGTTCGTTGGGCGCGACGATGATGTCATCAACACCGGTGGCCATTTGGTAGGCCCCTTTGAAATCGAATCGGCCTTGCTGGAGCATGAATCTGTAGCCGAATCGGCTGTGGTGGGGAAACCCGATCCGGTAAATATGGAGGTGGTAAAAGCCTTCATCACTCTTAAACCTGGATTTGACGCGTCCAAAATGCTGGAATTGGAGATCATGAATTTTATTCGCAAAAAACTTTCTCCGCTGGCAATGCCTCAGGAGATCGAGTTTGCTGATTCTCTGCCCAAAACCCGCAGCGGTAAAATTATGAGACGCCTCTTGCGGGCGAAGGAATGGGGTGAGGAGATCGGAGATACTTCCACTCTGGAAGACGACGAATAGTAAAAAAATAATGAGGAGATAAAAATGTCGGATTTAAAAGAAGTCATTTTAGAATATGTAAAAGAGGAATACCTGGACGAAGATGACGATATGGACGTAAATTATGATACTCCGCTGATTTCCGGCGGTATCGTCGATTCTTTTTCGATGGTATCCTTGAAGCGGTTTCTCGAGACCAAGTACGAAATACAGATTCCCGACGCCAAAGCGACTCCCGAAGCATTCGACTCTGTAAACAATATTATTGAATTATTGAAAGAGTTCAACGTCGAATGAACGTTGGGGGATCATTATGGCCTATCCAGATGAAATAAGAAAAATTTACAAGGATGAGCTTGAAGGAATCCGCGAAGCGGGAATTTTTAAAGTGGAACGGATCATTCATGCTCCCCAGGATTCTGAAATCGATGTAGTCTTCCCTGCCGGCTCAGATCAGAAGCATGTCATCAACATGTGCGCCAACAATTATCTCGGCCTGTCGTCCCACCCGGATGTCGTGAACGCGGCTCACGCCGGTTTGGATGTCCGCGGTTACGGTATGTCGTCGGTCCGTTTCATTTGCGGTACTCAGGACATTCATAAAGAATTGGAAGACAAGCTGACCAAGTTTTTGGGAACCGAAGACACCATCCTTTTCCCCTCTTGCATGGATGCTAACGGCGGAGTGTTCGAGGCGGTGCTCACCGAAGAGGATGTGATGATCGCGGACCGGTTGGTGCACGCCTCCATCGTGGATGGTATGAGGTTGTGCAAGGCCATGACCGATACATACAAACACTCGGACATGAAACACCTGGAGAAAAAGCTTCAGTTGCACCAGGACAAGCGTGTACGCATGGTTATTACCGACGGGTCCTTCTCTATGGACGGAGACCTGGCAAAGCTTGACGAAATAGTCGAGTTGGCGGAAAAATACAATGCCATGGTATTTGTGGATGATTCACACGCTTCAGGCTTTATCGGCAAAACCGGCCGGGGAACCCACGAACATTGCAATGTGGTTGGAAAAATCGATATCATCACCACAACATTGGGTAAGGCGTTGGGCGGGGCATCCGGCGGTTGTGTATCCGGTCGCGCGGAACTGGTGGAGATGTGCCGGCAGAAAGCGCGTCCCTATCTGTTTTCCAACACCATCGCTCCGGTGGTTGTGGCCGGCGCAAACAAAGTGCTTGACATTGTGACCAGCACCACCGAACGTCGCGATAAACTGGAGAAAAACACGGAATTCTGGCGCAAAGGTTTGACCGAAGGCGGCCTGATTATCAAGGAAGGCGAAACTCCCATCGTACCGGTAATGCTGTTCAACGCAAAACTGTCACAGGATTTTGCCCGCGATTTGTACGACGAAGGAATCTATGCCATCGGCTTCTTCTTTCCTGTTGTCCCCAAGGGACAGGCGAGAATCCGCACGCAATTGTCCGCGGCTCACGATATGCATCATCTCGAAAAAGCGTTGGGCGCGTTCCTGAAAGTTGGTAAAAAGTATGATATCCTGCACAAGACAAAGCAGGAAGTCATCGATATGTACGGCAGTTAAATCACGCTTTATTCTGATATAAGGGTGCGCGATGGTCGCGTGCCCTTTGTTCGGAATTGGCTCGTTATTTCTTCACAGCCTCTGAGATGGATAGTTTTCGCTTTTTATCCCTTGCCTTTTCCCTTAAATGATGTAAAATATTAGATAAAATAGAGGAAAAATTAATGGGAGGCGTGACACATGTATCAGAGAGCCAGGTACGATTTTAAAAAGGAAATTATAAAAATAAAGGAGGCCGGCCTCTACAAGGAGGAGCGGGTAATCCTGTCGGATCAGAAACCCAGCGTATCTGTCACATTTCCCGTAGGTTCCGAACCCAAAGAGGTATTGAATTTTTGCGCCAACAATTACCTGGGATTGGCCAATCACCCGGATTTGGTGAAAACGGCCCACGAGATTCTGGACAAATATGGTTTTGGATTGGCGTCTGTTCGTTTTATTTGCGGCACCCAGGATTTGCACAAAGAATTGGAACGGAAGATTTCAGAGTTTCACGGGACCGAGGACACCATCCTCTACTCCTCTTGCTTCGATGCCAACGGAGGATTGTTCGAGAGTTTACTCTGCCCCGAGGACGCCATCATCACCGACGCTCTCAATCATGCCAGTATTATTGATGGCATCCGTCTGTGCAAGGCGAAGCGGTTCATCTATGAACATTCGGATATGAAGTCGCTGGAAAAGGCATTGAAGAACGCCCGCGAAGGCCATGATATTTGGGAAGGAGCCGGTCTCGCCAAAGAGCCTGTCCCCGCGAGAAATATAATCGTCGCTACCGACGGTGTATTCTCCATGGATGGCGATATCGCCACTTTGGCAGAAATTGTCGATTTGGCAAAAAAATACGACGCGATGGTGATGGTGGACGAATCGCACGCCACTGGATTTTTCGGCGAAACCGGGCGGGGCGCCGCTGAATATTGCGGAGTTTTGGACGAAGTGGATATCATCACCTCCACATTGGGAAAAGCCATGGGCGGCGCTTCCGGCGGATTCACCACCGGTCGCAAGGAAATCATCGAACTGTTGCGGCAGACGTCGCGCCCTTACCTTTTTTCCAATACCATCGCCCCGGTGATCGCCGGAGCGGGTATCGCCGCCTTCGACTTGCTCAATAAAAGCAATGATTTACGTAAAAAATTGGCGGAGAACACCTCCTATTTCCGGCAGCAAATGGAAAAACTCGGTTTCGACATCATCAAGGGAGTTCATCCCATTGTCCCCGTCATGTTTCGCAATTTTGAGAACGACGCTATATTGGCGCAGGAAATTTCCCGCGATCTATACGAAGAGGGCATCTATGTCATCGGCTTTTCTTTCCCGGTGGTTCCCCGCGGAAAGGCGCGCATTCGGACCCAGATCTCCGCGGCCCATAGTCGCGAAGACATTGATAAAGCCCTGGCCGCATTCGCCAAGGTGGGCAAAAAACACAAAGTCATCTAGATGTTATCTTGACGTGATAAAAGAAGGGGCGAATCGACGCCCCCTCGCACCTCCAATAACTAAGCCAACCGCATCGAAGCCGGCGATGCAGGCTTCGTGATTATACGTCCGGGATTCTTTCTGCCAGGCATGTCTCACGCAGTGATTTTCGATCTGTTCGCTACGTTACGCGGTCGATGCCAACTTGCGTCTGGAGTACATGGTCAGATAGATGAATTCGAGAGGGCTCAAGAGGATCAACGCCCATAAAATAACGGTTCTTCCGTCGAGGGCGGCGAGAATGAAGATTGCCATTTTGATGAAATCGTGACGGAAAACGAACGCAATTTTCGCAGCCAACCGGTCGATGAATCCGGCTTTTTCGTTTCTGTCTTTGTTTTCAATATCCTTGACGATTTTGACGATACTCCCTGTGAGTCTGGATTTTTTTAAGTAGCGTTGGATTTGTATATAGATGGACGTCACGGATATGAGCATCAATCCCCCGAGGTAGAGGAAGAGCGGGTTCTGGTAGGAGCTGTAGATTCCGATGGGGAGGTTGACCATAAAAACGATAAGGGTCAATATATCGCAGGTATTGTCGAGTTTGGTGCCGAATTCAGAGCATTGGTAGGTCAAGCGGGCGATTTCTCCGTCGCAACCGTCGAAAATAGAGGCGCATTGGAAGAGAAAGCCCCCCAATAACGAATTGAAATGGCCGCTTTTGCCTATAAACCATCCGCTGGCGAGACCGATCAACAGGTTCACGATTGTGACTGCTGTTGGGGTGATATTGAATTTCAGCAGCATCCTGGTTGTCGCAAGGGAGATGTGGCGATTGAAGTGTTTGGCCACGAAACCGTCTTCACGTTTGCGGGCGTTTTTTAGGAGGAGCGCCCGGGCTTTCTTGACGCCCGCTCTGGAGTCTGCCGCCACCCACTGATCGGACACCACCGCCTCAAATCTCGAATTATCCTTCGCGATGATGGCTTCGAGAATTTGTCGATTCGGCTCTTGTTTGTTTTTTTGCAACCAATCCATCACGCTGGGGAGCGCAGCGGCTGATATCGTCGCCGCTCCCGAGAAATTTCCCTGACTGTCTAAAATTCCATTGATTCCACCCTGGGGAAGTATCTCTTCCAGAAGGGATGTTAGCATGCCCGGAGTGTATATCAATTTCCCCGATAGCAAGAGGGTGTCCTCGGACGTTGGGGAAAAAGGCGAAGGATTGCCGGCTGCATTTGTCTGAATGGCGATACATTTTCGTCGCAGTGTTCGATCCTGGAGCAAAGAGGTAATATCGATCGCTCTCTCTCCAACTGGTACCAGAAGGAAGCGCTCGATGCCAGCCTGATGTGCCGAGAGTAAGGAGCGCTTGAGAAGCGTGAGTCCCAGTAGTCGTTGATATGCAGGAGGGGATTCAACAGTGATCAATGCCTGGCGGATCATGTGAGGACTCCTTTGTGAGCCGTCGCCTGTCCCTTTTCCAGATGAAAGAAGATGAGGCCTATCAACACAAATACCATCCGTCGTAAACGACGGATGATTCCGATACTCAAGCCCACTCCGGGATGAAATCCCAGGCCCTGAAGCAACACCGCGTGCGCTCCTTCAGTGACGCCCCATTGTCCCGGCATCAAGAAGAAGATGGTATTCACCACGGTGACCATGGCGGCGATGAACAGGGCGTCTACAAATCCCAGCGGTATGTTCAGCACCCAGAGTATTAACCATACTTCGAACGCGCCCATGATGCGGCCGAGAAAGTGCAGTAACCCTGCCAACATGAGTCTGGCGCCAGCCTGGGTATAGAGGGAATGGAGGTTGGCGTCCAGTTCTTGCAAGGTTTCCTTTCGGGCTCGAATCACCTTATGCCAGGCTGGAAACAACCGGGTGACCGCCAGAAGGATCCGGTTTATCCCCTTGAATTGGATCGCCAGCAAGAGTGCGATTCCCAGTAAGGTGATACTTACGCATAGGATCCCCGGCATTAAGAACGGTTGGGGTACCTGACCGAAAACGAAGGCCAGGATCAATCCTGTCCCCATGAAAATCATTCCGCCAAAAAATTCCACTGTCTTGTCCACCAGAATCGCTGGAATTCCTTCTCTGAGGGGGATGAGTTTACCAACCAGGACTGTGCGGACCGCGTCTCCTCCGATGCTAGCGGATGGAAGTAGGGTGTTGAGCGATTCACCAATGATTTTTATGCGGAAAAACTTAAATAGTGGAACTTTTCAGAATAGAACCCGCTGGATGATGTTCCACGAAAGGGATTGGAAGAATAACCAGCCTGTCCCCAATAAACATATCAACAGGAACCAATAGCCGAATTTTGCCAGGTTCGCCGCTATTTCGTCGATTCCGATGCGAAGTACCAGATAGGCTAGAAGACCGAAGCCCAGGATGGTCAGGATAGTCCTGGCGGTTCGCTTGATTACACCGGATGTTTGTTTTTTTTGCCGCTGTTTGCCGACCAATTTTCCTGCTTTGTGGTAGGCGGATTCATCGTCCACGTCAATCCACCAACCGTTGCCGATGCCCATGGTTCGAGCTTTTTGGCGTTCAGCAAGTTTACGAATACCGCCGGATAAGGTGTTGTCCCCCTCTTCGGCGCTCTCTTCCAACGCGTTGAAAATTGTTGGCGTGCAAAGAAAAATTCCAGTATCGAACGCGTTGTATTCAGGTATCGTTTTTCCGATGTTCACGATGAGGTTCTGCTCTGTCAGCACTTTTGTCACATCGTCGATATCGATATTCGGATTATTATTTAATTTTAAATCCACCGCCAGGATGGTCTCATCGCTTTCAATGGGTTCGTTTTTCAGTTTGCGCAGGATTTTCGGATCCACGATATGGTCTGCCATGAGAAGAAAGAAGGGCTCTTTTAGCGATTCTTTCGCGCAGAGTACCGAGAGGCCGTTCTCTTTTTCGAATTGGGGATTGAAGACTGTAGCGATCGAGAGATTCCTCTCTTCCGATAGTTTGAACAGGAATGTTTCGATCTCGTGCGAACGATGTCCCGTGACTATGACAAAATCACGTACTCCGGCGCTGAAGGCGGCTTCGATAGTTCGTTGGATCAAGGGGATGCCATCGATCGGCACCAATGGTTTCGGTAGTCCCATATGGGCAATGCGGCTGCCTTTTCCGGCAGCGATAATTAAACATTTCAAAGGTTAATCCTCCCGGTTCCCGTTGATGAAATCTTCCACCATCTGGCGGGCGGTATCGTCCGGGAATTGTCTGGGAGGGTGTTTCATAAAATAAGCGGAGGGAGAGAAAAGGATGCCGCCTTTGCCCCTGTCCAGGGCAACTTTGCAGCAACGAATGGCATCAATCCCCACCCCGGCGGAGTTCGGCGAGTCTTCCACCGATAATCTCATCTCCAAATTGATGGGAATGTCGCCGAAAATTCTGCCTTCCATACGCAGGAAACAGATTTTGTTGTCGTTTAGCCAGGGAATGTAATCGCTGGGGCCGATGTGAATGTCCTTGCCGTCCAGGTTGTGATCCAACGCCGATTGCACGGCTTCGGTTTTTGAAATCCGCTTTGATGTTAAACGTTTCCTGTCCAGCATGTTGAGAAAATCGGTATTGCCGCCGGTATTGAGCTGATAAGTGTGATCCAGGGTAACACCGCGGTTTTTGAACAAACTTGCCAGTACCCTGTGGGTGATGGTGGCACCCAATTGCGACTTGATGTCGTCACCGATGATAGGGATGCCTTTTTCCTCAAAACGTCGCGCCCATAGCGGATTACTGGCGATAAAGACCGGCATGTTGTTGACAAAGGCTACTCTGGCTTCCAGCGCGCATTCGGCGTAAAATTTGACCGCCTCCTCGGAGCCCACTGGTAAATAATTCATTAAAATTTCTGTTCCAGATTCCTTGAGAGTTTGCACCACACTCTCTTTTGTCGCCTCAGTTTTGGTTGCCGGGATAAATGCTGTACTTTCGTCGTAATTCTTCATATGGTCGGCCACTCCATCCAGGATACGGCCCATTTTTACCGTGACGTTGCCCTTTGGAATATGCTGGCAAAAGACTTTTGTGCAGTTCGGTTTCGCGAAAATAGCTTCAGACAGATCCTTGTTGACTTTCCTTTTGTCGATATCGTAAGCAGCTACAATTTCAATGTCCCCGGGGACATATCCTCCGAGTTCCCAATGCATGAGGCCAATCGCTTCGGAACCATTTTTTTTTTTGTAATACTCCACTCCCTGGATCAATGAACTGGCGCAATTTCCAACTCCAACAACGGTAATTTTGATTTTTTTCATTCATTACTCCTTAGAAAAATGTATAAAAATTTCAACCATTGTATTCGACCCCTTATCCTCAATAAACACCTCTCTTTTCGTCTCTAAAACTTGAGGTGATGGTATTTTTCTAATCCTCAAAAATAATGTATACCAACTTAACGGATTTGTCAATCGGCTTTTATACAGAAGTTTTCGAAAAAAAATTGTCTAACTGATGAACCCGATGGCCTTTTCGGAATCTGAATCCATTATTACCGAGAATGCCTGGCCGTCTGCTGATTCAGAGGCGGCGATCACTTTTACAACGTCCCGCATATCTTTTTCTTCCGGCAATATTTTCTCGAGTAAATTGGGGGATTCATCGAATAATTCTTTGTTGAAAAGATTGTTCTCTTCGTCTGGATATATGGGCAAATATTTAATGTCGGATTCCACCAGATCCTGGAAAAAGTGGGTTCCGAAGGATAATTCGGGGATGTATCCACCTTTGCTATAAGCAAGTTCCACCAGCATGGAGGTGTTATTGATATCAGAATAGGTCACCTGGACTCCCAGTTTGATATCTCCGCGGCTACCCCACCTTCCGGGCCCGATAAGGATGAAACTTCTACGGGGAAGGCGTTTGTTCAACTTGGAAACCACGGTCGCCACACGTTTCATTTGTTCCAGGGTTTGGAGGTGGTTGTACGCGAATGGATCGACATAGACGATATGGCCGATATTTGATATATATCCAGTGGTAATATATTTGGTTGCCTGGAATACGATTTTTTTGGGTTCCACATGGGTCGGCGTCTGCTTTTCCTCAACGCGCCTCGCCATGATCTGCGGGCGGCATTGGAGGATATAGAGATGGTTGCCGTCGGAGGCGAATTCGACGTCCACCGGCGCGTTCAGAGCCTGTTGCAAAATTTGCAGGATGAGATGGATCTGTTTGAAAAAAGGGGAGTAATCGGTGAGATTCTGAAAGGTGATGAGGGACTCGCCGTTGGATTCTCCCAGGAACATGCCGACAGGCGTTCTGAGATCTCCGTCTTTGTAAATAGATATGATTTTTTCAATTCCCGGGATCTGATCGCCGAATTCTTTGAGGAAATGATCGCAGTCGAGAGTTTCGAACTCGTTGGTTTCCAGGTTCAACACGTCGATCTTTTTTTGACTGTATTTGACAATGTCATCATTTTTGACGTTTACTTTCAAACCCGGTTTTCCCGGGGAAGCCAAATAGGGGTAATCGTCGCCAACCCGGTCCACAGCCCTGGTACCCAATCCTCCCACCAGGCGAACCATCCCGTCTTCCCTCTGGATGCGCGGAGACCAGCGAAACTCGTTGTTACTAAACGCCACACCGGCGAACGTCGGCGTGAAATATTTCCCGATTTGATTCCCGACAACTTCCTGAATCAGAATGCCCATCTCTTCCTGAAAATCCAGCAAGCCGCGCTCTTTGCGGTATTCGATGGGATCAGGGCCGAATGTGGAGGAATAGATTTCCGCGATGGCGTCTTTCAAGGCGACCAACCGTTCTTTTTTGGTACCGGAATTGGCCAGAAAGAGGCTTTTGTATTTTCCCGAGAAGGCGGCCTCGAAACTGTCTTCCAGAAGACTGGAGGAGCGGACGATAATCGGTTTTTCCCCGATTTGATCCAGCAGGATCTCCAATTGGTTGACGATTTCCGGCGGGAAGAACGCATGTTTGAATAATTGTTGTAGATAGGAGTAACCCGCCCGGATTTCTTCGGTTTCCATATATTTCAGGGTGATCATTTCTTCCAGGGCGTTGTAATGGATGAAGTCCATGATTGTATCGGAAGTGATGTACCAACTCCTGGCGAAACGGATGTTTTTGAGATCGGCGTTCTTTTCCATCTCTTTCTCCAGGATAGATTGGGCCAGGATCAAACCCGAACTTTTTCCTCCCAATTTTCCGTTTCCGCGGGCCGGTCCGATGATGCGTTCCAGGATGCGGTGAAAATCGATCACTTTGATGTAATGTTTGGCAACGTTGATAAAATAGAGGTTGCTGGAGAAAAAGCGGCGGATCAGCGAGACCCGGATACTGATGAATTCATCGGGGGACAGATTGCATTCGGCACTGGGAATATTGGCGTACCGGTCAAGAACATCCCGTATTTCCACCAGGGGGATATAGATTTTTTCGGCTGCAATGGTGAGGAACCGGCTCCGTTCCTGTGCCAACCAGCAATTGATTTGCCGCGAGATTTCATCGTCCGCGATGTTCAGGTCCGCGATGAGAAACACTCTCTCTACAAATTCACGCAATGCAGCCGAGCCTTTTTTAGGGTTGGGAACGTTGGAGTACATGCGGTTGCTGTAATCGGTAGCTGTATGGGATGGTTCCAATTCCTGGATCAATTCGGCAATCTCTTTTACATCGGCTTTGTAAAGGAAGTAGATCAAGCGCCGCAAAATGCGGTTGAACAATACCATATCCACCTTCTCGATAATCTCGATGGTGGTTCGCCATTCTGGTTTGCGGGTTCTCTCTTTTATTTCTTCCATGCGCAATCTACCGGTTATAACCGACCCTCCATAATTCCTATTATATAAAATTTTTGTATAAAAAACAAAGGGGCTCAACTCAGTTGAGCCCCTTTGTTTTATTTCAATCTTGCTATTGATGTCTTAGACCCAACCTCTCATTTTGCAAGCTTCCGCCACTCTCTGAATCGAGATCATATAAGCGGCATCCCGCATGAATAGGTTTTTCTTTTTTGCCAATTGATAGACAGAATGGAACGCCTGCGTCATGATGTGATCCAATTTCGTCAATACTTCCTCTTTGGGCCAAAAGTAATTCATGTTGCACTGGACCTGTTCGAAATAGCTGCAGGTAACTCCACCGGCGTTGGCTAAAAAGTCCGGGATCACAAAGATGTTGCGTTTCTTCAGGACTGTGTCCGCTTCGGGGGTGGTGGGGCCGTTGGCTCCCTCTGCGATGATTTTGACTTTCGCGGAAATGTTATTCACATTGTTGCCGTTAATCTGATTGTCGAGCGCTCCGGGAACCAGAATATCCACTTCCTGTTCGATCCACTTATCTCCGTCCAGCACTTCATAACCTAATTCTCTGGCTTTTTTCTTGTTGATGTCGCCGAACTTGTTGGTGATTCCGCGCAATTCTTCCAGATTGATGCCGTCTTTTCTCACAAACGCATACGAGGCCTGATCGTCATTATCCCAGCAAGAAACACAAACGGCTTTGCCGCCATACTGCTGGTACAATTCGATGCCGTACTGGGAGACATTGCCGAAACCCTGGAATGACGCGGTAGTGTTCTTGATGTCGATTCCCAGTTCTTTCAAGGCTTCACGAATAGTGTAGACCACACCGTATCCGGTGGCTTCGGTTCTACCCAGGGATCCGCCGTGGCCCACCGGTTTGCCAGTGATCATTCCGGGGAATTTTCCCCCCATGATCCTTTCGTATTCATCCATCATCCACAACATATGTTGTCCGTTGGTCATGACATCCGGCGCCGGTACATCCTGGACGGGACCAACATTGCGGACAACTTGCCGAACCCAACCGCGGCAAATCTGTTCCTGTTCCCGCATGGATAGGTTGTGGGGATCGCAAATGACTCCGCCTTTGCCGCCTCCCAGGGGAATGTCAACCACGGCGCACTTCCAGGTCATCCATGTGGCCAATGCCCGTACTGTATCTATTGTTTCCTGGGGATGGAAGCGAATTCCTCCCTTGCTAGGACCCCTGGCATCATTGTGCTGCACCCTGAAACCCTGGAATATCTTTACGCTGCCGTCATCCATACGGACCGGAATCGTGAAGTGGTATTCCCTCAAGGGAGTTCTGAGTAGCTCCCGCGTTCCCTGATCCAGTCCCAGTTTTTCCGCAATAGCGTCGAACTGCTGCTGGGCCATTTCGAACGCATTGAATGAATTGTCTGCCATTATAAGTTTCTCCTTAGATTAAAAATTGAGGTTTTTCGTTGAAGATTTCTTCGTATTGTGTTACAAAACTGCTTTTACCGCAGAGGAGTAGGCTGGAGAAAGGAAACAGGTTCATGGCTTGTTGTTTCAATGCTGCCGCCAAACGGCGAATATCCCATTGGGCATGCTCGTCGTCCCGCAAGCGGGTGAAATGATAAAGCTCCCGGAGGCTCGTCTTCATGAGTACCATCCGGTGATGAGAATTGGTCAATATATAATCGGCTGCGGTAACATATTTCTTTTTTAGCAGGGAATACACCCGGTTCGTCTCGTCGATGATTTCTTCGAATTCTCCCGCCAGACCGGCATACCTGATATTGTCGGGCATCGTGTAGTCCAGTGAGATATCGTAGGGACTTGCCAGCAGGGTGGCCATGCGATGCCGCTTCAATTGGGCGAAGTTGGCCGCTGAAATAACCGCTTGAAACGTGATGTCGGCTAATTCGAATTCCCGGGGTGGGGAATCGAAGAATTCCATTTGCTCGAACAATTGCCGGAAGATTTGTCTTCGCTCTGGGTCCGTCAGTACTTTGACCCTGGTGAAGGCTTCCGGATAATCGATACTGTTGAAAACCGATACAAAGGCCGCCAATATTTTTAGATCGCCGTGCTCTGTGTAATCAACGATTCTCGGTTCACGCGAGACTGTTTTATCGACTTCATCCAACCGGAAGTTATGACGGAAATCCCCGTGCATTTTTTTTTCAAAGGTCGAGGGTTTATGGAAGAGGATGATTGAGGGGGCAATGCTTTCGATCAACTCGTAGATTTTGCATCCCAGGGCTCGGGATTCGGCGCGGGCGCTGAGAGATAGTCGGCGCAGAAGATGTTCGAGGTTGCGCCCATTGATTGTCATTCCCACCTGGCCTAGCGTAGCGAGGGACAATATATAACGGGCATCTTCTTTTGCCCAACTTTCCAAAAGGATTTTATTGTTTTTTTTTCCCGCTATGTCCGGATGTTTTCTTGAAATAAAATCATTTAGCCGGGTAAAGGCCTTTTTATAGAATTCATTCTGGCGGATAACCGTTTCTCTGAATCGCTGAATATCGGCTGGATCATCGATCTCTTCCGGTACCAGATAATCCCCTTTGAGAGTGACGTACCTTTGGGATTTTTCGGTAAAGGACACCAGTCTCAGCTTTTCCAGTTCTTCCAAAGCCAGGCGTGAAATATCGATGATGTCGAAGTTGAAGACTGCGTGCTCCGCTACCGAATGGTGACCCATTTCAAAAATAATTTTTTTATTGGAAATTCTGGCTCTGGATACATCCTCGCACGCGTTCCTGCGTAATGTGGCGATGTCTGAGCTACTTCTACTGATACGGGCGTAAGCGGCGCTAAATGTTTCAGGAGTCAAAGCCTGTTCTTCATGACTGGCTAACTTCCGAAGTATATCTATATCTACATTGTACCCAGCAAGATGTATTTTCAATTCGACTCCTGATCCTCTGTTTTACACTAAACAATATTTTATAATATTTGTCGGTAAAAGCCAAGAGTTTACCCGTCGGTTTCTGAAAATCAGTTACCAAAACTCACCGGAAAGGCGAAAAATGATTGGGGGTCAGGATTGTTCCAGAGTCAATTTTTCGGAGATTACCTGGATTATTTGTTGGGCACTCTCGTCCAGGGAATTGTTGTTCCAGATCTCATGGACCTTGAGATTGTCCTCTCCGATTACTCTGCCGAAGGTTTCTTCGGTCTCTTTAACATAACCGGTGGTTACTTTACGGAACTCGTCGCCACTGTTTCTTTTCTCGTATTCCCTGGTATCCAAACGGATGAGGAAGGCCAGATCGTATGTTTTGATCCAGTATTGATATATGGATTTAAGAAGTTTACTTTTTTCCTCCAGGGAAGGAGTTGATTTCTGGTTTTTGATATGTATTTGCCAATAGATCCATTGATCCAGTACAGACCGGTCGCAGAGTAAAATGTCGGGTGCGGCGATGCTTTTGATATTTTCCTCGTTTACCTGGGTTGTCATATAAAAGAATTGGCTGCGGAATTCCGACTTTTTATCGTCGTCAAAAGGGTTTTTTAGATTGATCTCTTCCACTAATTCCACGTAGTATTTCAACGAGAGAATCTTTTTCACTTCTTCCAACAGGCTCGTCTTACCACTTTTTGGTGTACCGGAAAACGATATCTTCATCAATTGCAATTTTAATGGAAAAACCTCTCAAAGTCAAATTTTTTCCGCTTTCCTTTATTTAAAGGCCTTTCGAGAACAGGGGCATCGGGTTATGTCAAATAAAAAACTGGAACTATTGATTATACTAGCGAAAGTGTGATAAATTTGAGGCTAGAAATGAAGATAAAACTTGCGATTATCAGTTTTCTTTTTGTAATGTCACACGTGTACGCTTTCGCCGATACCGGCACCGACGCTCCGAAGATTCTGGCGGATAAAACCGAAATGACCGAAGATGGTCTCAAGGCTTACGGCCATGTGGAGGTCAGTTGGGAGCAGTATAAAATTTATGCCGACTATGTTGAATATATACGTTCCAAAAAAGAGATTTTTGCCGTCGGCCGGGTAACGTTGGCCTCTGAGGAAACTGTTTTCAGCGGCGAACAATTGCGCTTCAACATACGGGAGAACAAAGGTGAGTTATATGAGATCGAAGGGTTGATGATGCCCTCGATCCGGTTCAAAACGGATAAATTGAACCAGGTGGATAACGACACGCTAAAGTTCGACAAATTGAATTTCACCTCATGTACCCAATTGGTGCCCCGTTGGTCCATTACCTGTTCCAAAGGTAAAATCAAAAAGAAGAGATATATCCAGATGAACAACGCTGTTTTCAGAATCAAGGATATACCGGTGTTCTATCTTCCATATCTGAGGTATCCAATCGATGAAGACGGCCGTTCCACCGGCTTTCTGTTCCCCCGGATGGGCAATTCCATATTGGGAAAGTTCTTCATCGCCAATTCGTTTTTCTGGGATATCAGACCGAATCTCGATTTGACTATTAATTACGACTACTATAGCGGTGCCGGCACCGGCCTCGGTGGGCAGTTCCGTTACTTGTTCAAAAATATCGCCGGAGATATCGAATATTACAACTTCCGTTATACGGAGGATAATGATTACCGGCCCAATGTGGATTTCGACTATTTACTCAGGGCAGAACATATTCAGAGTCTGAATTTTTTGAATACCCGGGTTGTAGTAAACATCGACCGCCAGAGCGATCCCAGCTTCCTGCGTTTGTTCGACCGCAATTTCGACCGGATGCTGATGAATAATTACCGCTCGTCGGTTTATCTCACCTCATCGGTGAATAATGTCACCCTCTCGGTACGCGCGTCACGTTACGAAACATTTTACACTTTTCAAGACAAATCCAGGGTGTACGAAGTTTTTCCCTCCGTCAACCTGAATGTCAATCAACAGAAGATCTGGTTGTTGCCTGGATATTTTTCGTTGAAGAGCCGTTACGAGAACGTGGAACGGTCCGGTGTGACCTATGATTACGAAGACCCCTCGTTTGTTACAGGACTGAGTTCCCAACGGTTCAATATTGAACCATCCTACGAGTTGCCGGTGTTGACGTTACCGTGGCTTTCCACTCTGGTGGGGTTTACCGCCCATGAAAATATCTATGCTAAAAGCGTTGATCCCGATACCAATAAAGTGGTGGACGAGCCGTTAAATACTTTGTATTATTCTGCCAC
>JAHELQ010000436.1 GCA_024644125.1 Candidatus Aminicenantota bacterium
TCCCCAACTGGGCGGGAGTGAGGGGATAATGGTCCATTCGCTCCGCCGCCTGTATGGCGTCGCCGCCACTGGACCTGTGGGAACGAATCATGGTGGCCATGGTCTCGACAGTGGGTTCTTGAAAGAACAGGTTCACCGGAATATCCACCGCCAGTTCCTGCCGTACTTTGGCGATCAATTTGATCCCTTCCAACGAGTTGCCCCCCAATTCGAAAAAGTTGTCACCCACGCCGATGACCTCCGGATCCACCCCCAGAACACCGGACCAAATATCCAGCAAGTTCCGTTCCAGCGAGTCCACATCTCTTTCTTCCGTACCTCCGGGTTTCGTGTCCGGGAGAGGCAAGCGCCGCCGGTCCACCTTGCCGCTGGAGGTTAGCGGCCATTCGTCCAGGCGGATGAAATAGGCGGGGATCATGTAGATCGGCAACGTCTCCGCCAGGAACTTGCGCAGAAGAGCCCCGGTCAACAGTCGCCTCGCCCGGTTGTAGGTGATCTTCACCGAATCATTTGCAAACACCTGCCGGTAGAAGGGATTGTGGCGGTAGTTGGATTCGAAATGGGGCATAGGATAATCGAAGGGCATATCGTCCCGGTCCTCCCGCGCCAGAATCCCGGAAATTCCATAGTCGGAGTTGACGCCAATTTCGCAGAGGGCGCGACTGGATTCGACGGTCAACCGATCCCCGGCCCGGACATCGATGCCCGGATAGAAGACCGGCACAAACACCGGAATCCAGCAATGTTCGTGTTGCAACACATCGATCACTTCGCCGGCTCCGCAATCCAGCGTCAACCAGACGAGGAAACCGTCCAACCGGGCGTCCCTCCGGATGGTCAATGTCGATGGCAGTATTTCGCTTTCGGGCATAGGCCTGGAAAAGTCCAGGTATTCGAAATCTTCGATATTGGAAAGTAAATGAGACGGTGGGAAATTCTTGACGCACACCCGCAGATCGAAGCGGGATTCGAGACTGGAGAAAATCTTCTCCACATAATCGGCACCCACCCGGGAGAAACCCGGATCGTTGTAAACCGCCTCCGGCAACATGACCGCCGCGATCCTGGTGACGCTCAACCGGGGAATCATCATCCCGTCCTCTTTCAGCAACCGCCGAGCCTTGTTCAATATGGCAACCGCTCCTTCGCTGCCGCCGATGGCGCCGACAATCTCGGAGACGCATACATCCGCCAATTCAGGCAAATCGATGGAACAGGCGTCGCCGTGAATTACTGTGATCTTTTCCTGCAAGCCCAGACGGGCCACTGTCTGCCGCGCCTTGCGGGCGGATTCCTCCAGAATATCCACTGCGTAGACTTTGCGGGCTCCTTCTTCCACACACATGCGGGAGAGGATGGCATCCTTTCCGGTTCCAACATCCAATACCACCTTGTCCTTGACAAAGCGGGCCATGGCGGCGCGATAGCTGTCGTTTCTACGGACATCGTTAGTCATGGCGTAGTAGAGCAAATCGTCATATACGAAGAATTCCGCCACCGAAGGCCACAATTCCGGCTCCGGCCCATCGTTCTCCTGTTCCACATAATAGGCCGCCAACTTCGATTGGCCGCCGTCCCCCTCCACAGTGGCGACACACGAACCCGCCACCAACGGATGCTGGCGGAGCCGTTCCTCAATCTCTCCGGTTTCCACCCGGAAACCCCGGATCTTGATTTGATGATCTCGGCGGCCGATGAACTCGATGGCGCCGTCATCGGTATAACAGCCTAAATCGCCGGTCTTGTACATCCGCCGGCCCGGGTGGAAAGGATCCGGCACAAAGCGGGCATCCGTGGTCTCGGGATCGTTGAGATAGCCACGGGCGACGCCGGCCCCAGCCAGGTACAATTCACCGGGCATGCCCGGCGGTAGCAGTCGCAGACGCCGATCTACTATATAGACACGGGTGTTACGGATGGGGAAGCCGATCTTGATATGGCTGTCTCTCTCTTGATGACGGTAGATGGTGGAAAACACGGAGCCTTCCGTGACGCCATATTCATTGGCGATTTCCAGATTTTCGTTCTTCTCCCTGGTGCGATCGAGGGTGGCGGTTTCCACCCGGTCGCCCGCCAGAGTCACGGCTTTCAATGAAGTAGCCTGTTGGGGATCGATATTCTCTAAAATCAAATCGTAGAGTTTGGGAACGCAAATAAAGTGGGAGACCTTGTAACGACGGATGAGCCGGATCAGCAGCATCACATCCAACATCTCGGTCTTGGTGGGAAGAATGACTGTGCCGCCGGCGGCCAGAGGGGTGAAAAAACTGGTGATAAAACCGTCGAAAGAGAAGGGTAGCAACTGCAGCGACACAGTGGCGGAATCCAATTGGTATTCCTGTTTGCGGGCGTCCAACATATTCACAACGCCACGATGTTCCACCGCCACTCCTTTGGGCTTGCCGGTGGAACCGGAGGTGTAGATCACATACGCCAAATAGTCAGGGGTGTTTAAGGGCTCAAGATTTGTCGCCTGCCCCTCCAGGGCCCCGGGAATATCCGTTAGCGACACTTGCCGGGCGAGAACCCCATCACCGCCGTCCTGTCGATCCATAATGGCGATTCCCGCCACAGCCTTCAAGTCTTGTTTCGACGGAAGCCGGCCGCCGTTTTCAAGCATTGTCTCCAATAGATGGGTGAAGGTCAATTCCCCCTCCCCCATCACCACCACATCGATGTTGGGATCCTGGAGAACAGTGGAGTAACAACTGGTGGCGTGAGGGCCGCCGGTTACGATGGCCCCTTGATAACCCCATTGTCGAATAACGGCGATAGTCTTGTGAAAAAATTGCTCGTAATAAGTCAGGGTCCTGACGCCGATGAGGTCCGGCTTGAAGGTGTCGATCAACTCTCTCAATTCTTCGTAGTTGTCGAAATCGAACATGGATTTGGCGATTTTGCCGTTCAAACGGCCGGGAAGCCGCTGCTGGGCGTAGGTGAGAAGATACATCAATCCCAGAGGCGGTTCGGCCAGTTCATTGTAAGCGTCCGCATCGCCGCTGAACAATTGCGATAGGTCCAACAGCAGGACATTCAAGGCGTCCTCACTGGGTCCGGACCGAGGAAAATACTGTTTCAATTTTCGGTTCAAATCCGGGACGGCCAGGGCTTTTCCATTCTCAGACTCTACTGGAGGCAATTCCTGCGGCTCGATGTCCAATTCCCTCAATAAGTCCTCGAAGAAATCGAGGGGAGCGGACAAATAGGTGCGATATTTCCTCAAGATTTCTTCCCGGGTGAAGACCTTCATTTGATGGGGTAATACATGGAGCAAACGCTCCTTGTCCAGGAAATAGTCGTTCAAAAAGGAGGTCTGGTAATTGCCGGCGAATTGTTTGCTGAAGGGCAGGGTTTCGGGCAATTCATGCCAATAGAGGCGGTAGGATCGTTGAATCGCTTCCGGTGAAACACCACAGTCCATTGCCAATTTTTCCATATCGGTGTTGGGGTAGATATGCAGCACAAATACATATGGGAAGTGCAGCCAGCGGATGCTCTTGATAAAGTTCAGAGTCATCATGGCCTCGGCCTCGGTTTCGGTGGGAAAGCCCAACATAGTGAAAAGGTCTAACACTACGTGGGGATGGTGGCTAGTGAAATATTCGATATTCTCCTTGAACCGTTCCAGTTTAAGATCTTTCTTGATCAAATTCTGCAACCGTGGCGAAGCGGTTTCCAACGCCAACGGCAAGTTCACTAATCCCGCTTCCACCATCAAATCGATGTAGTCGGGGGTGAGAATATCCCCCCGCATGCCGGCGGGAAAGAATAGTTGCAAATCGAGTCCATGGTCGATGATCATCTGGAAAAACCGCTGGCTATTATCGGCCTTCACGTTGAAGATATCATCTAGAATGGAGAAACGGCGGACTCCGCAATCGTACAATTGCTTCACCTCCGCGAACAAATGTTCCGCGCTACGGTGGATATGGGTCTTGGGCCAAATCTTGTGGCAATAGGAACAATTGTAAGGACAGCCACGGGTGGCTTGCAGACTCATGACATTACGGGCGGGAGCTGCGCCGATAAACCGACTGTAGGTTTCATAATCCACCAGGGAACGATCCGGCGGCGGAACACTGTCTAAATTTTCGATTTGCCGGCGCGGGGCCGTGAGATGGACCGATGGGTGTTTGCCTTGAATTCCTTTCAAGGCCAGCAGCGGAACGGCTTCCAACACCGCCTGCTGGGTCAACACCATGGGAATCCCAGTATCCGCCAACAAGTCCCGGACCCGTTGCTCCGGCAATTCCGGATCCACCGGCATGTAAGCGCCGCCGGCTTTCAACACCGCCAGAATAGCCACCGCCATGTCGAAACCGCGGAAATACATCAGCGCCACCAGCGAACCGGCCCCGGATCCACGCCGCCGCAATTCTGCAGCCAGCCCATTGGAGCGACGGTTCCATTCATCATAAGTCAACTGACGGTCCTCGTGAACCAGGGCGATGGCTCCGGGAGTTCTAGCCACCTGCGCTTCCACCAATTGGTGAATCATGACATTGGCCGGATAGGGCTCGTCCCCATGGTTGAATCGCCGTAGAATAGTTTCCTTATCAGCGGCGGATACCAGTTCCACCTCCCCTAAATCCATATCAACATGGTGAATCAATTGTCCAGTCATAGCTAAATACAGATTTCCCCAGCGCCGCACAGTCTCTTCCTCATAGCACCGGCGGTTAAACCGGAAAGTTACCGCGATGGTTCCCTGCCGCCGGTGGAACGTGATGGCGATATTGGATATCACATGGCGAATATAGCCGTGATCGTGCACAGTGTCCAACAACACCGCCACATCCGTAGGAGTGTCGGTTTCGTCGAACAACGACCGGTTCATCTCCTCCAACAAGATATGCACAGGAAAATTTTGATGGTTG
>JAHELQ010000437.1 GCA_024644125.1 Candidatus Aminicenantota bacterium
AGACAATTCCAATTTGTCTTTTATGGGTACAACCGTGAAGTCAACGCCTTTCAAACTTAAATTCTCCTCTTTTGGAAAATAGTTGATCAAAATCGTGAACAATTCATCTCCAATCACATGGTGGCTTTCCTTGAGTTTCAAATCCAACCATTCATATGGGAACGAACTATGATTCAACGCGTCAACAACCGTTGACCTTGCTTCGGCCAGAATATCACTGAAACACCTGGCGCCTGTGATCCGGCACCGGAGCATAATTACATTTAGAAACACTCCTAGTAAATTTCGAAGTTCCGTCCTATCGCGAATCGAAACCGGAGTGCCGAGGGTGATATCTTTTTGATCGATTTCCCGCTCTAATACAACGATGAACACTGACAGGAAAAAGACAAAACGCGTAACTCCCCGCTCGCTACAAAAGGATTGAATATTCTGAAACCGGTTCCGATCTATTCGCAAACCGACAGAATCCCCGATCGGCTTTTTTTGCCCTGAATAAAAATCCGGCGGAATACGAGTAACAGTGAAGTTATCCAATTGCCGCAACCAAAATGCTAGAGCCTTCTTCATCTCATCGTTTGAGGACGCCGTCGCCTGCCATTCGGCGTAATCTTTATATTGAATGTCCAGAGGATGTAAATTTTCACCCGAATATAACCGGGTGAGTTCTCGCATAAAAACTTCCAGCGAATAGCCGTCGGAAACAATATGATGAATATCGAAGAAGATGAGATAGTTTTCTGAATCGACCTGAAAAATCTCCATCCTCATCAACGGCGGCGTGTCCAGACTGAATGGCCTCACTAGCGACTTGATCCGGTTGTACGCCTCCTCTTCGCGACATGTGGAAAAAACGATCGGGCAGATCACGGTGTCATGAATCCGCTGAACATATATTCCATTGATTTGATCAAACGACGTTCTCAAAGATTCCTGCCGAAGCATGAGTTCATCGAGGGATCGTTGGAATTTTTCGCGGTCCAACCGGCCGGTCAACATGAAGAGTCCCGGCATATTGTAATTAGTGCCATTTTTATTCGTTTCTGTGTAAAGGCAGATCCTCTGTTGGGCTGAAGAAACCTGGTAGTAATCCTTTTTTTCCACCGGCGCAATGGCGGCGAACTCATCTTCCGCTTCCAATTCAAGACAATCGACCATCGCGCATAACGTCGGGGAACTAAAGATTTGATCGAAAGAAATTTTCACTCCAAACGCCTCATGAATAAGAGACATGAGTATCGTAGCGTTTAGAGAATACCCTCCCAAATCAAAAAAATTTGATTCTATACCGATGCTATCTTCCGGGATTGCCAGCACGTTTGCCCAAATGGCGGCAAGTCGTTTTTCCGCCTCGCGAACAGGCGGCGTAACGACCTGTTGTTCCAATTGAGGTTCCGGTAGCCTTCGGGAGTCAACCTTCCCGCTTACATTCAAAGGCAATTCATCCAAAACCGTAATTGTCATCGGGACCATATAATCCGGGAGGCTTTTACCAAGGTACGCTTTTAACTCTGCAACGAAACCAGATGAAGCATTCGCAGGGATTGCTTCATTCAATGTGATATAAGCGGCGAGATATTTTGTATTATTGGAATTTGTCCGAGTCACGACCACCGATTCCTTTACCGCAGGGTGCTGAGAGGCAAGATTTTCAATCTCGCCAATTTCGATACGGACTCCACGGATTTTCACCTGATGGTCGAAACGGCCTGCAAATTCAATGTTCCCATCTGGAAGCCAGCGAGCGCGATCTCCAGTACGATACAGGCGGGAAGACGATATCTGCCTGGTTATGACAAATTTTTCCGCTGTCAATTCCGGCCTGTTTACATATCCGCGCGCAACACCGTCGCCTCCGACCCACAACTCGCCATAAATCCCTGTGGGCAGCAAGTTCTGATTCCGATCCAGTATATAGGCCGTGGAATTGGCGATGGGTTTGCCTATGGGCACGCTTTGCGAAAAATCTTCAGTAACTTTGAAAGAAGTTGACCACACACTATTTTCCGTAGGTCCATAAATATTATTCACGTGCATTTCCGGTAAACGTTTCCGCAATTGGTTGGCGATCCCGGGAGGCAATACATCTCCTCCAACCGCAAACTGTTTTACCCCACGGAGAAAATAATTATCTCGGTTGAATAATTGAGAGAGCAACGGCGGAGTCAAAAAGACTGTACCTATGCATTGCTTTGCGATCATCTCTCTGAGATAATCCACATCCAACAATTCGCCTTTCCGTATAATATACAAAACCGCTCCATTTATCAGTACATTCCAAATTTCGAAGACAGACACGTCGAATTCCATCGCTACGGTTTGCAACCAATGATCGCCAGGATTCGCTTTCAAGTAATCTGTGTTTACTACCAACCTGGAGATATGACGGTGCTCCACAGCCACACCTTTAGGATTTCCAGTCGAACCGGAAGTGTAGATCACATAAGCCAGATCAGAACCAGTAACCGAAGGCAATGCTCCATCGGCATTGGGCTCCCCATCATAATCATCACCCTGTAAAATGAATCGAACATAACAATCGGCAATCATAAAATTCCTGCGCCCCTCCGGGTAATCCTTGTTGATGGGGACGTAAGCCGCTCCGGCGGTTAAAATCCCCAATACGCCGACAATCACTTCGAGGGATTTCTCCATCATAATCCCAACGACCTCTTCTCGTTTCACGCCAAGCGTTAATAAATGTTGGGCGCACCGGCGCGCCCGTTTTTGCAATTGGTGATAAGTCAAGTACTGATCAAAGAACACCAACGCCGTCGCGTCTGGAGTTTTCTCTACTTGCAACGCAAATAGATCGGGGATGGATTTGTCGGCCGGATAATATGAACCGGTATCATTCCATTCATTAATAATCCTCCGGCGTTCCTCCTCCGATAAAATCGAAATATCCTGAATGAGCAGATCTGGATGGTTTGCAATCTGCCCGAGAATTTGTTTGAAATGATCGATCCATCTCACGATTGTCTGACGTAAAAAAAGCGAAGTCCTGAACTCTAGATTGAAGCGCAATCCTCCACCGGATTCTCTACCATTCAACGTTATATCAAACCTGGATACCTGGCGACGCATCAAGCGTCCATGACCTTTTTGCTGCGACTCCACAGCCAAATCCACCATATTTTGCAATGAGAACATAACATCGAACAATGGATTCCGGCCAGGATCGCGTTGAAACGGTATTTTTTCCACCAAACGTTCAAATGGATATTCCTGATTTTCGAAGCCGTCGATGGTAGACTGTTTGACCCCGGACAAAAAATCCTGGAATTTCACATTCCCAACCGGCTTCGCTCGGAAAGCCAGAATATTGATAAAAATACCGACTACCGGTTCGAGATCCGCATGCCTTCTTGCCGCCACTGGAGATCCGACTACGATGTCCTCTTGCCCTCCGAGTTTGGAAAGTAAAACAAAAAAACTCGACAACAATATCATAAACAACGTCGATCCGGTCTCGCGCGCAAGATTGCGCAACGATTCAGTCAGCATCGAATCCACAGAAAATACAACGTGGTCCCCGACAAAGTTGGCTTTAACCGGCCTTGCAAAATCTGTGGGCATTTCCAGAACCGGTAAACCGCTTCCCAATTCCTGAAGCCAGTATTTCTCCTGTCTGGATAGTAGATCGTTCTGTTTACCGGATTCCTGCCATAGAGTAAAATCACAATATTTCAATTTTTGCGGGGGCAGAGTACGACCGTTCATCAAGGCCTCGAATTCTCTCGCTAACAACTCCATCGACACACCATCGCTAACGATGTGATGCAGGTCGAGTATCAGGAGTCGCTCATCTGCGCATGTTTGAACCAGGCAGACTCTCAGCAAAGGAGCATCTGAAAGATCAAAAGGCCTGATAAACTTATCGATCGCATCTCGGGTCGCGTTATCCCTATCATCCTGGTTACTGGTATCTTGATCCATGTCGTTTATTTCGATCAATTCGATGTTGAACTCGAATGAATCGCGTACGATCTGAACCGGTTGGGCGCCGGGATTGATAAAAGAAGTCCTCAATATTTCATGGCGACGGATCAAATTCATAAATATTGTCTGCAATTTTTGGAGATCGCTCTCGCCATCCAACTTTATAAAAAACGGCATATTGTAAACTGTGGTCAAAGGGTCCAATTGCTGAACGACATACAATCGTTTCTGGGATGAGGAGAGTGGGTAATAATCTCTTTTTTCCGCCGGCGGGATTTCCTGGAATTCATGCAGGGCGGCATCGGAGATATACTCTGCCATCTCGCGGAGTATGGACATGTGAAACACATCGGTAAGAGGTATTTTAACTGAAAAATCCCTATGGATACGACCCGCCAAATTAGCCGCTTTGAGAGAGTGCCCTCCCAATTTGAAAAAATCGGAATCCCTGCCGATACGTTCCGCCGGAATCCCCAATTCATAACTCCATGCCTCCGCCAGCCGCCTTTCCACCCAGGTACCCGGCCTCTCCATCGTTGAGGACTTCCGGATCACCGGCTCCGGTAGAGCGCCGCGTTCCACTTTGCCGTTGGCGTTCAAGGGGATCCGGTCTATAAATGCGAAACTCGAAGGAATCATGTATGAGGGTAGATTCGCTTCCAGATGCTCCTCCAGTAGAGTTATCAATTCATCGGTCGCTTCCGTTCCTTCCGCGACCGCGATGTACGCGGCCAAAAATTTGTCGCTCCCAAAGTTTCCAAACGGCAACACCACCGCTTCCCGAACCGCCGCATGGGTCAAGAGGCGATACTCGATCTCCTCCGGTTCCACCCTGAAACCGCGAATCTTCACCTGTTGGTCGATGCGCCCGGCAAATTCGATAACTCCATCGCTTTGATAACGCGCCAGATCGCCGCTGCGGTAAAGTCTC
>JAHELQ010000438.1 GCA_024644125.1 Candidatus Aminicenantota bacterium
GAGGGAGCCGGAGCTTCCTCTCAAGACAGACTCGTTTCGCGATTGGGCCCAAAAACTTTCGGATTACGCCGCCGGCGATGCGTTGAAGAGGGAAATCCCCTTCTGGAGAGACATTGAAGAAACCGATGTACCGTCTCTACCATTGGACCGGCCGGAGGGTTCCAATGCCATTCGCCACAGCCGGAGCGTATCGTTCCGTTTAAGTCCAGACAAAACCCGCCTATTGCTCGGCAGGGTGCATGAAGCCTTCGGTACTGATGTAAACGATATACTGCTGGCAGCCCTGGCCCTCGGCGTGAGGGAGGTCTTCGGAAACCAGCGGCTGTTGGTGGCGCTGGAGGGGCATGGTCGCGAAGAGATCGTAGAAGGTATCGATCTTGGCCGCACAATCGGTTGGTTCACCACAACGTTCCCTGTAATCCTCGAAGCATCCGGTGTCGAGGATCTCTCGCGCCTGGTGATCGCTACCAAAGAGCGGCTTCACAAGATTCCCAACAAAGGGATCGGTTACGGATTGTTGAAATACATGGCCCCGGAACACATTCGAGGCGAACTCGACTTCCGGCATCAACCGCAGGTCAGCTTCAATTACCTGGGCCAGGTGGATGGGGATATCGCCGCCAAATCGTTCGCAATCGCCGGCGAAGCGATAGGGCCGGGGGAAAGCCCCGACCGGCCGCGGCAGTTTTTGTTGGCGGTGCTTGGCATGGTGCGCGAGAGCGAGCTTCGTCTCTCCATCACCTATAGCGGCGAGCAATTCGATACGTCCACTATGGAAGCCCTGGCTCGATCGTTCGAAAGAGGTATCGAGAGGATCGTCTCCTTCTGCGGCGGGCAAGAGGAGCGGGAAATGACCCCAAGTGACATGTATTACCAGAATCTCAGCGCGGACGAGCTGGATTCGTTGTTCGACGATTGACAAAAAATTTTCAATAAAGGAGAAAACCGCATGAGTCATTCAATTATGGAGATGAGGGTAAAAATCGAGGGATTGGTCAGGCAAGGGCAATTGAGCCAGGCCATCATGTTATTGGAGCAGGCTCTCGGCATGTTCCCGGATTTCAAATATACGATCGTCAATGAATTGGCCAAACTCTACACCGCCACCCACCAATTGGACAAATGTCTGGATTTGTGGGAATCCGGGCACCGAAGCGGATTGTTTTTTGGATTGGAGCCGGGTACTCCACCCTTCAGGCCCTTTGCCGGTAACGAACGGTTTGACGACCTGGTTGCCGAAGACCGCCTGCTCAGGGATAAAACCAATGAGGATTCGGTTTCCGTCTATGAAGTGATCACTCCCGCCGGATATGATCCGGCAAAAAAATATCCTCTTTGCGTCGCGTTTCATGGCGGCAACAGCAGTAAACAAAATCTGAAATCCCAGTGGAATTCGCCGAAATTGGCTTCAGCCTATATCGTGCTCTTCATTCAGTCTTATTTTCATCTGTCCAGCGAGACATTTGGTTGGAGAAAACTGGATCCCAGGGCCCGGAAAGAGATTGCCGCAATCGTTCGCACTGTGACCGAAACCTATGGAATCGACACAGGAAAGGTCGTGTTGGGCGGAATCTCCGCCGGGGCTATGACCGCTATCGACCTCACCATCAACAACATCGTTCCCTCAAAGGGATTTATCTGTCTCTGCCCTGTCACTCCCCAGGAATTTGATCTGGAACTTGTGAGGCAGGCGGCGGAAAACGGTATCTCTGGTGTGTTTATCTCGGGGGACAAAGATTTCGCCCTTCCCAAAGCCAAAGAGATGGCGGCTGTGATGGAAGAGGGGAATCTTCCGTTGGATTTTACCATTATTCCAGGACTGGGGCACACCTACCCCCCGGATTTGTCCCAACGGTTGGATGACGCGCTAAAAAACATGGAGTCTCGCTGGAGCGGCGACTAAAGGTTCGTTGTGAATGTTATCAAAGAATAATATAAAAAATATCTATCCGTTATCCCCCTTACAAGAGGGGATGTTTTTTCATTGGCAGCTCGATCCCAGGTCCGCGTCCTATCACGAGCAGGTATCGTACCGGCTCGCAGGCGATCTGGATATCCCGCAGGTGAAGCGGGCTCTCGGCCTTTTGCTGTAGCGGTACGATATCTTGCGCACAGTATTTATTCAGAAAGGGACGAACCCGCCTCTCCAGGTGGTGTTGAAAGAGCGGGAAGGGGCGTTTGAATATCGCGATCTCTCTGGCCGGCCGGATCGTGAAGAAACGGTCCGCCGCTTCAAGAGGGAAGACCGGTTGCAGACGTTCGACCTGAATAAAGATGTGTTGATGCGGGTGTGCGTCTTTCGCGCCGGCGCCCACGAATTCGAGTTCATCTGGAGCTATCACCATATTCTTATGGATGGTTGGTGTGTCGGTATTCTGGTGGGCGACTTTCTGGCGATCTATCGTTCCCTGGCCGAAGGGGAAACTCCCCGGTTGCGTCCGGTGAAGCAATATCTCGCCTATATCGACTGGTTGCAGAAGAGAGACCGCTCTTTATCCCTCGAATTCTGGCGACAGTATCTCGACGGCTACGACGAGGCTGTGGGCATTCCCCCCTCCGCGACCAGCCGCCGGAATAACGATGACTATGATGACAATGCCGTGGAGGTGGAGCTGGAAGAAAACCTGACCTCCCGCCTGGCGAACGTAGCTTCGGAGCGGCGGGCGACAGTCAATACGATATTGCAAACCCTGTGGGGCGTTCTTCTGGGCAAATACTCCCGCCGCGAAGATGTGGTATTCGGCGTCGTGGTGTCCGGCCGGCCGCCGCAGATTGACGGGGTGGAGTCGATGGTGGGCTTGTTCATCAACACAGTTCCGGTACGGGTGCGGTTTGATGGTTCCATGACATTGGGGCAATTGTTTTCCCATGTTCAGACTGAAGCTCTCGATAGCGAACCCCACCATTACACCTCTCTCGCGGATATTCAGGTCCAGAGTTTGTTAAAGCAGGAGCTCATCGACCACATCTTCGTGTTCGAGAATTTCCCATTGGCGGATCTCATCGACGGCGCCCCGGGTAGAGCGGAAGCTCATGATCCTGCCATCCGATTGGCGGACACAGAGGTGTTCGAGCGTTCCAATTATCACTTCAGTGTCAATGCCGCCCTGGTGAAGGGGAGGCTTCATATCCGCTTGAAATTCAACGAAAACCGCTTCGAAGCGGGATTCGTCCATGAAATGGCGGGTCACTTGCAGGCGTTGGCGCGGCAGGCGTCGGAAAACCCGGACACGGCGGTTCGCGAGCTTGAAATATTGTCGGAGACGCAGCGGGAGAAGCTGATTCACCGCTTCAACGATACGAGGTACCCATTCGCCGTCGAAAAGTCCATCCCGGAATTGTTCCGCCAGGCGGTGGCGGAATCGCCGGATGCGGCGGCTGTTGCGTATGAAGAGCGGTTGCTCACCTACAGAGAACTGGACCGCCGGGCCAATGGATTGGCTCACGCGTTGCTGGAGATGGGAGCGGGACCCGGCAAGGCGGTGGCGTTGCTGCTGGAACGCGGGCTCGTAATGGCCGTCGCCATCATGGGGACCCTCAAGACAGGCGCGGCGTATGTGCCGGTTGACCCGCGCTATCCGGATCTTCGCAAGCGATATGTCCTGGAAGATTGTGATGCGGCGGCGATTATCGACAACGACTCGAACTTCCCTTCGCGGGATGAGGCGCCGGATGTGACGATCGATTCATCCCTTCCGGCTTACATGATCTATACCTCCGGCACAACGGGGCGGCCCAAGGGAGCGATTGTCGAACACCGCAATCTTCACCATCTATTGGTGGGCTTGAAGCGGCGAATCTATGATCGCTACCCCGCCGGTCGGAAGGTGGCGCTCCTGGCCCCGTATGTGTTCGACGCGTCTGTCAAGCAGATCTTCGCGGCATTGTCATTGGGGCATACGCTCTATATTGTACCGGAAGATGTCCGTATCAACGGCGAAAAACTCATCGACTACTATCGCCGTCATCAAATAGATATTTCCGACGGCACTCCCACCCATTTGCGTCTCATGACCGAGAGCAACGGCGGGGAAGGACCGGCTCTGCCGGTGAGGCATTTTATCATCGGCGGCGAGGCACTGTCGCGTCCTGTGATCGAACGCTTCTTCGCCGGCTCGAATGGGGCTTCGCCAGTGATCTCCAACATCTACGGCGTGGCCGAATGCGCGGTGGACACCACCTGTTTTTGTGTCGAGCGGCATCGCATTCCCGGTAGTCCTATCATCCCCATCGGAACGCCGCTTGCCAATTCGAGGATTTATATTCTGGATCTTTACGGTCACGCGCAACCTTTCGGAATACCCGGCGAGATTTGCATCGCCGGCTCAGGCGTTGGGCGCGGTTACCTGAAACAGGAAGAATTGACGAGACAAAAATTTGGCGAAGATCCGTTCGTCCCGGGTGAGAGAATGTATCGCAGCGGCGATGTGGGGCTGCGGCTGGCCGACGGTGTCATTCAGTTTGTCGGTCGCATCGACCGGCAAGTGAAGATTCGCGGCTTCCGTATCGAAACCGGAGAGATCGAGGCGCAACTGAGGGAATACTCCCGACTCAATGAGGCAGTCGTGGTAGCGCGGAACGATGCTGTCAACCAGCAATCCATACTCTGCGCCTATTACACTTCGGAGCGGGAACTCGATCCGAGTTCGCTCCGGGAGCATTTGTCAGTTTATTTGCCCTCTTACATGATCCCCGCCTCGTTTACGCGGTTGGACCGTATTCCCGTCACACCTCACGGCAAAGTGGACGAACAGGCTCTGCCGGATCCCCGGTTTCCCTCCGGCACAGGCCGTCTCGCTCCCGCTGGCGAAGTGGAAGAACGGCTGCTGGCGATTTGGGCTGGAGTGTTGTGGATTCCAGCGGAGTCTT
>JAHELQ010000439.1 GCA_024644125.1 Candidatus Aminicenantota bacterium
CACCAACCCTTTGGTTCGCAGTGTTGCCATTTATGCCTCCTCCAGCGTCAGATTCCAGCGGGCTCCCAATGTGTTCAATGTCTCGAAGACTTTGGCTTGCAGCGGGACCGAGATTAGATGTCTCTCTTCCGCTTCATACTCTTTTTCGCCCGCCACATAGATGCGGTGTTGCCCAGCTCCTTTTGCCGCGTTTTGCAGCATGTCGATATAATGGGTCATATTTTCCCGGATCTCATCCAGGCTCGAGAATGCTTCGGGATTGACGGCTCCGACAAAGTGCGAAACGCCCGGAGGGGAATTGGGCGTGCCGTAGACATCGTTTCCTGTCTTGCCGGAAGAGAGCACTCCGCAAAAGATATCCACCAATGCCGCCAATCCGTAACCTTTGTGTCCGCCTGTGTCCTCCGTCCCTCCGCCAAGGGGAAGAAGTCCGCCTTTTTTCTCGCCTTTGAGGTTTTGCAGAACTTTACCCGCGTCTGTGGCCGGAAGCCCTCGCTCATCGGTGGCCCAACTGTCGGGCATCTCTTTTTGGGCGCGGGAGTAGACTTCGACTTTGCCTACCGGGACTGTGGAGGTGGCCATATCAAGCAGGAACGGCCGCCGGTCTTTGGCCGGAACGCCGATGGAGATCGGATTGGTTCCCAACAACGCGTTTTTCCCAAATGTCGGGACCACCAACGGTTCGGAGTTTGTCATGGATATTCCGATCATGTCGTGGTCTAACGCCATCTGGGTGTAATACCCCGCAATCCCGTAATGGTTGGAATTGCGGATCGAGGCCACGCACAAAAAACCGGTCCTGGCCTTTTCGATACATCGCATCATACTGCGATAGGCCACCGGCTGCCCCATGCCGGCGCCGCCGTCCACCACCAATGAAACAGGCGTCTCTTTGACAATGGTCATTGTCGCAGACGGCACAATCAATCCATTCTCCAATCTCTCGATGTATTTTGCCAGACGGGCCACGCCATGGGACATGATTCCCCGCCGGTCCGCGGCCAGCAGTACGTCGGCTGTAATGGCGGCGTCTTCGGCCGGAAAGCCATTTGTTTTTAACACATTGGCGACGAAGAGTCGCAATGAGTCAATATTCACAAATACGTTATCTCTCGTTTTCATGTTTTTGTACCAATCCGAATTCAGTCTAGTTTGAAACCACATGGTACCACAAATCGCCGAAACTGGCAAAGATGCGGCAAACCCCTTTATTTTTCCGTCGCAAAGATGTAAAATAAAGGCGAATGAAGACGCGTGAATGATTGAGACCTGTTGGACACAGGAGGGGAAACGCTCAGGAGGAATGTTATGGAGACATACCGGAAGGTAATTATCGTCGCCAGTATTATCGCTGTGTTGGGTATCGGCTTTTTTTCATATATCTTTTTCTTCCAGAAGACAGAATCGCCAGAAGATCTCCAGGATGCAATCTCTCAAAAGGCCCAACCCATCGAAACGCTGACTGGGGAGCCGGCGGCCCCGGAGGACATCGACGAGGCGGCGCCGTTGAATGTGCCTCTTCAAGAGAGCGATGGGCCGGTGAGGGAATTGGTCAATGGGTTGTCCGCCGATCCATCCTTTAAAAAATGGTTGAAGGTCAACGACATGATTCGCAGAATCGTGGCGGTCACCGCCAATATAGCCGGAGGTGAAAGCCCGGGCAATCATCTGGAATTTTTGTCGCCCAAAGTGGATTTTCAAGTATTATCGAAAGAAGGGAAATATTATATGAGCCCAAAATCCTACCTCCGCTACAACCATGTTGCCCAGGCTGTGTCGTCGTTTGAAACCGAAGTCGTAAAAAGACTGTATCCGCAATTGGAACCGCTCCTGCAGCAAGCCTACAACGAGCTCGGTTTCCCCGGGAAAAAATTCGGCGATACGTTGAACCGGGCCTTCGAGGTGGTATTGACGACTCTGATCGTGATGGAAGACATAGAGTTGGAGCGGAAGGTGATCTCGTTTGCCTTCAAGGACCAGGAACTGGAAGCGATGAATCTCGCCCAAAAGCACCTGTTCCGGATGGGCCCGGAAAATATGAAAAAAATAAAATCAAAAATACGGGATATCGCCGTTGCGCTCGACCTGCCTGTCGCCAGGCGGCGCGATCTGTTTTGATTATTGGGGGGGGCGGTAAAAACGCTCCGCCATGGCCAATTTTAACCGCCGGGGCAACGCCCACATCAGCGCGTGGTTGACTTTATTCAAGATGCCCGGGATCGCCATGGGTTTGCCTCTCTTGAAAGCTTCGACGGCTTTGCGGGCCGCCACATCCGGTTTCATGTTGACAAAACTGTCCCGGTCCACCTTTGCCGATAATCCTGAGTCTGTAATCATATCGGTATTGATTCCGCCAGGGACGAAGGTGCAGATATTCACGCGCCTATCCCGGTGTTCTACCCTCAAACAGTCGGTGAAGCTCTGAATCGCGTGCTTCGAAGCGGCGTAGACATTCTGGTAAGGCGTCGGGGTGAAGGCGGCTTCGCTGGTGACATTCAGTATCGCCCCCTCCCCCTGGATTTGAAAATATTCCAGGAACAAAAGACTCAAATGCATCACCGAGCGGACATTCAAATCGATGATTCTCTGATACATTCCGATATGCTCCGCCGACGTTTTCCCATACGCCGTCATGCCGGCGCTGTTGATGAGGGCATATATCTTGCCTACCGCGGTCGCCTTCCTGAATAGTTCATCACACCCTTCAACGGTTGTCAAATCCACCGCCGCAACCTCTATTTTTACAGCGACTTCGCGAAGCAACTCCTCTTTGAGCGCCAGCATCCTGTCTTCACGCCGCGCAGCCAACACGAGATTGGCCTTCTCATTGACCGCCAGATACCTGGCCATTTCCGCTCCCAGGCCGGCAGAGGCGCCGGTGATAACAACCCATCGATCCTTGAAATTCAATTGTTTCATACTCGCTATTATAGCGGAAATCCAACCGGCTGAAAACCCCGTCCGATAATCTGGATGCATGCGCAGAAATATCATTTGACAAAATATATAGCATTGGTTAAAATTAGTTTCGACGGGAAGCAAGGATGAACGGCTGGTTTGCTATACATTGAGAGTTTATTCCGGTTGGAATCCGGGGCATCCCCTCAAGTGCACGCAATTATGGAGGTCACTCATGTTTCGAAGAATCGCTAATCTTTTCAAAGGCTTTCTGAGTTTATTTGTTTCCGGAATTGAGAGAGCTAATCCCCGGGCATTGATCGAAGTGGAAAAAGAGAATTTGCGTAAACAAATCGCTATTTTCAACGATAACCTGGCGACGCACGCCGGATTTGTGGAACGGCTCATGCGGCAGATCAAGTCTCTTGAGCGGAAAGAGAAAGAATTGACGGCGAAAGTCGCTGCCAATATCAAAGCGGGGAACCGTTCCCTCGCCGGCCAGATGGCCCTGGAATTGCAAACGGTCAAATCCCAATTGGACGAAAATCGCGAACAATTGGAATTAGCGGAAGTAACCTATAAAAAACTGATTAAATCGCGGGATGTGGCGATCAAAGAGGCATCGGGCAAAATCGAGAAATTGAAACGTATGATTTCCGAAACCGAAATGATGGAAGCCCAGGCTGAACTCCAGGAAATGGCTACCGGAATGATTTCTGAAATCGGCGGTAGCGGCGACACCCTGGACCGTGTGGAGGGCTATCTGGAAGAACGGCGGGATAAAGCCGCCGGGAAAGCCAGGGTAGCGGCGGACAGCATCAACACCGAAGAATTCGAGATGAAAGAGGTCGAACAAGAGGCTCTGGCTGAAATGGCGTTGGCTGAATTCGAAGCGGCGTATGGTTTCAAGACCCCGGCGACGGAAGAGGCAGAGACCCCGCCTCCCCCCCAGGCTTCCAAAGAGATGGGCCCCCAGGAAAAGTGACAACGGATATATTTTTTTTATTGATTTATAAATTTAAGTAAGTATAGGAGGACATGATGTCGGAGAAGATTGGACCAACCCCATTGGGGAAATTTGTAATATTTCTGTTTATTGTCGGATTGATCGTATTGGCGGGATATTATTTCCGCGATACCATCTTCCCAACCAGAGGCACCCAACAATCTGTGGATATAGACAAATTCAAACAGCAACAAGGCGGGGCCGAAGCCCAGGATCCCACCGGGATTACAACTGTCACTGAATATAAATACATACCGGCGCAAAAGCTTCCGGAAGTGAAAGGCACCAGTAATTATAATTGGGACAATAACGAAAAAATCGTTCAATTCCCCATCAACGTCTGGATCGGCTGGTTGCCCATTGTGGCGGCCAACAATGGCTTTGCCCCCAACGAAAACAGTGTGTTTTTCAAAAAATATGGATTCAAGGTCAACCTAAAACTAATTGACGATCCGGTGACAGCACGGGATGCGTACGCATCGGGTGAAAGCCACATCTTATGGGGCACGCTTGATATGATGGTGCTTTTCACCGGCGAATTGATGAAGGACTCGCGGACCGCCCCCAGGATTTACCAGCAGATCGACTGGTCCAACGGCGGCGACGGAATTGTGGTCAGGGACTCTATCGCCAATGTAAAGGATTTGAAAGGCAAAACCATCGTTTATGCGCAGAACAGCCCCTCGCAGTATTTCATCAACAACCTGCTGTTGAACGCCGGAATCCAGCCGGGCGAAGTGAAACACAAGTTCACCGCCACCGCCTTCGAAGCGGCAGCGGCTTTCGTGTCCGACCCCCAGATCGACGCATGCGTCTCCTGGGCCCCGGATATCTATAATATCCCGGAAAAAGTCAAAGGCACCCGCATTCTCACCACCACTGTCGAAGCCAACAAGTTGATCGCCGACGTGTGGGCAGCCAGAGCAGATTTCGCCAAGGACCATCCCGACGTTATCGAAGGA